>NZ_JAUBOX010000007.1:11399-163203 GCF_036700445.1 Microcoleus sp. T3_B1 | reverse complement strand
GTGCAGGGAAACTTGCAAGCACGGTTCTTAGGGGGGAAGGGGACAGCAATGTCCCTGCCCTACCCGACTATTGGAGTACAAGAATGGGAAAAAACCCGGAAATGCCCAAAAAAGTGGCAACACTCTTAAAAAAGCAAAAAGGGAAATGCACCCACTGCGATTTGTTTTTCCGTGAAAACGATGTGTTAGAAGTTGATCATAAAATCCCTAAATCGCAAGGTGGTAAGGATATCTACGACAATTTGCAACTACTACACAGACATTGCCACGACACAAAGACAGCCAATGATGGCAGTCTTGGTACAAAATCCGGCTGTAATAGTGCCGAGCCTAAGCCCACCAGAAAACTTGAAAAAGTCGCGGATAAATGGGTAATGAGGTATGCGTGACAAGCACCAAATCATTGAGGAGCCGTGTGAAGGGAAACTTTCACGCACGGTTTTGAAGACCAGCGGGGTTGGTGACAGCCTGGCTGAGTTTAATTCTATTGGGTGGGCGTATGTTGATACTGAAGGGAATCTCCAAGCCAAAGGGCAGATTCCATTGCAGATGGGCTTACCGAATGGCAAGCAACAGGCTCAGATCGTTAATGCTTGCCTGCAATTAGCAGCAAAGGCTGTGGAATTTGAATGTCCTGTAGTTTGCGAAGAACTTGATTTCTCAGCAAAAAAAGAATCTTTAGGAGAGAAGGGTAAAAAGTATGCCCGGATGCTGTCAGGCTGGGCATACAGCGAGTTCTACAAACAACTCAATTCTATTTTATCGAATCGCGGAATTGAGCTAATTGTAGTCAATCCGGCTTATTCAAGTATTATCGGTTTGGTAAAATATCTAAAAATGTATGGTCTAGCTAGCGACGAATCTGCCTCTCTGGTCATTGCTCGCAGAGCCATGAAATTAAGTGAAAGAATACCTCGCTCCTTAACCGCCTATTCCGAGGTGAACCCGGAAAAGCACGTTTGGAGCGAGTGGAACCAACTGAATAAAAAAATCAAACGTTCCGGTGTAATATTACGTCGTTGTAATTATTATACCGTTTCTAACTGGAGTTTCTTGGTCAACCTCGATACCGAGGAAGCGCAAGCGCTAAGAAAGAACGTTTAAAGCTTATACCGCAGAGTTTACCTAGGTTTGCCTAGGTTTTCACAAGCGGTACAACCCCTCAGTGCTTTAGTAAGTCTTTAAAATTAGTCGATTTTTGTAAAGATTTAGGTTTTATGTTGACTTATGATCAATCTTATGAGTTATAAGGTTGCCGCATCGCGCTCTTGAGCTTGGGGTATTGACACACTCAGCTCTGAAGACACGCTCGATTCTTGAATAGACTAGGGGAGAGAGCAATTTTTGCCTGGCTGCTATCACTTCAGTTGAGGCGAACTGGTACATTCCGATGGCGAATATGATCTGGATTTATAGTACGTCGTTTTCCCATTTTGCTCCCAGAGTCACACCTTAGAGACCAGATTAGCTTTTTGGCTCTGATGAAGTTCAGGCGAGCGGCATAAAATAACAGAGAGGCATCGTATCGGGCTTAATCTTGAGACTGCACATGGCTCAAACCTTGTAAATAAAAAGGCTGTAAGCATTCTCCCGACATTTGTAGCCCATAGCCATAAATGCTTCAATCGCTGTTCGCGTTACACAGCAAGGCCTGGAGGCAAGCTCAAGTTCTCCGAAGGGGGGAACTTGAGCTTAAGTTGTCACCAATGGGGTCTTCCTAGTAACTAGAAGCGATCGATTAGCAATGAGCAAATTAGTAATTACTTATTCTTTGGTTTGAATATGTCTGTTAAACAATCACATTACGAGACTTTACTAGCAGAGTACAGCGAATCTTCGGCGGCGATCGCCCTGCTGAAAAAATATCGGGTTTACATGGAAATGATTCCGAGTATCCGCCGCGCCCATGAGAGTTTAATCACAATTCCTTTGCCAATTGCGCGCTTGCGGGACGGGGTTTCTTATGCGGGAAGCAGCGGCACTAGCATATCGCCCGGACAGGCAGTTTGTTTGCCCTGCGATTTGGCGATTTTGATGTGCGATCCTGAATGGAAAGTTAAAATTGGAGTGGAAATTTTGATTTTCATTCATCGTCCGGGCGAAGAGTTTTCTGAGTTGCTCGGCCGCTGGCGGCAGTCTCAGGTTTGGCTCGATAAAGGTTACGAATGGGTGATGCCACACCGCTACAGACATATTTACAGCGATGAAGCTGAGGCTGTTCATCCGCTATTTGTTTTGTTTGAGGAAACGCCGGAACTGGTTCAACGGGGTTTGATGGCGGCTGGTTTGCCGTTTGTAGTGGAAAGTTTCGAGTCTGGGAGTGAGGAAGTAGAGGAGGAAGAGTTTCTGGGTAGCGGGGAACTGGGAAGTATTGGTGAAGAGAGTTTTGATTTGTAGGGTGGGTGCGATCGCCTATAGCCATCGTATTGCTTGAAGTAAAGTAGATTTTTTTTAACAAACCGCAGAGGGCGCAGAGGGCGCAGAGAAAGAGAAAAGAGAGAAATATTGATGTTTTGGAATCCCGAATCGGGTTGTTATATGCAGATATTCAAAAATATTTTGGGTGGGGAAAGGAATGTTTATGCTCCACAGGTAGATTGCATTTCCAACAATCGAATTAATCGATAGCTTTGTCATTTGTGACCCGCCCAAAAACGGATACAAGCCCCCGATGTCGTGGAGAAATAAAAATTTTAGACGAAACTTCAAGCTCCCAGATTCATGGAGTAAATCTCAAATCTCAAATCTCAAATCTCAAATCGAATGACCCCTCTAGCTGGGTTGCAAACGTTGGCTTTCATGCTGGTTGCGACGCCTAATGTAAAGGTGTGGGTTGAGATTTAGCCCTCGAATGAATGTGCGATCGGTAATTTGGACGTTGGTGTTCAGGGGTTTTTTGGAATTGTGGGTATGGACGACGCCGCCGAGTGTGACTCGATCGCGATCGGAAATTCCCGCGAATTCCAACATGATATCATCGGCGTGTTCCATATTTTCTAGCTTCAATAAACCGCCGGTGCTATCTAACAGTGCTTCCACTTCTGGATCAGTCATCGCTTGGGCTTTTGGTACGTCATTCACGGGGCTTTCTTGAGAGCGGACAATTTTTTATGATCTGTCAATAGGGGACAAGTGAAGAATATATTTAGATTCTGTTTGGTTTTAATTGCGATCGGCTTCAAGCAGATTAGTTGCATTGGCTGGTCTTGGTTAACTTAATTGACCGATCTGGAAGATATTCTCAACACACGGACGAGAGTCGGTGCTTTTACTTATACTTTTTAATTTCATCTTTTGGCAATAACAATGTTTCTTCTATCTCTTCGCGCACTTCAGGAGATACATTACAAGCGCTATTTAGACAGTCTATCAGCAGCTTATTGGCATCGTAATACTGCTGTAATAGTTGCTTTTGTGAGTCGTTAAACTGCCAGTTATGACCAATATTGCGATACTTTATAATCAAACTTCTGAATTTTTTCGTCCAAAGTTGACCATTTTCGGCTTGCCACTTATCAAATGAAAGACTATCTTTCCAATCAGGCAGTTCCGCTTCAAGTTGTTGTAATGATTGCCACAGATTAAAATCAAACTCACCGTCAGGGGTAACAAAATCAGGATCGATACAGTCGTTAATGGCATGAGCGAGAGTGGCATACAGACAGAAATCGATATGCAAATCAACAGGAGAGTTGTTAAAATTTTCGTGGAAACCTATTAAATTAGAATCAACCTTAAAGGCAAGGTTTAGAGAGCAATCAAGATCGGGCGAATGAGTGGAGGCCGGAGCCACAGCTAGATCGAAGTAGAACGCTCGGATTGCTGCTCTTTTAAACGGAAGTTGAATTAAGCAAGATTTTTGATTTATCCAATACAAAAAATGTTGTAGCTTTTCATCATGCCCTAAAAGTACATCAATTGCCTGCTTCATATAAAACAACAGACAGTCTGCACTTGCTAACATTTCAACCACTAAAAAAAACACTTCCCGCCAGGGTTTATCAGTAATGTTATTAATCAGAATTGGCCAAGCCTGTTGCTTTGGTATGTATGAATTACAACTGATCGCAATTTTTCTGGCTATAAAATACTCTTGAAAAGTCAAGTGAGAATAAGAATAGATTTTATGCGCCCGTTCCACCAATAACCCATGTTGCGCCTCAATTGATTTTAGCACCGCTTCACTATCTACCTGCAACGCCTCCGGGTCGTTTTGAGCATCGGGCAGATTGCGGATGTAATCAGAAATATACTGCTCTAGTTGTTTCTGTTTAAAGAAATAGTCTCCCTGCTGAAATGTCGTTAGAGCAATTTGACTGAGTAAATCTTTCTTGTGCTGCAATGAGAGATTTTTATAAACCTGCTCTCGCTCAATCTTTCGCGTTTCATCCCATCTTCTCAGCAGAATATCTACTCCTTCTTCATAAAGTTCGGAACGTAAGCCGGGAAATTTGGCTGATTCTTCAAACACCAAACATAACAGCGTTAGCAGTAACGGATTTGTTGCCAGTTCTCGAATCCGGTTGTTTTCCCTAAGCTGTTGAATAAATTCCTCTGCTTTCGCGGGTTCCTTAGCTTGAAACCATTTTCGGGCAAAGGTGGCTATCTGTTTGTCATCAAAATCTGCGACTTCCACCTCTGTAAACTTCTCAAAAGTATAATCTTTTGCTGCAATCCGACAAGTCATTACAAAGTTATTGGTGCGAAATTTGTCAGATAAATAAAGAACTTGCTTGATGACATGGCTGTTATGCTCAACTTTTACTTCATCTAAACCATCGAGTAAAACCAGTGCCTTACCGTGCTTGAAAAGGACAGCTATTTGGTCAGCAGAAACATCACAATCAGAAAACATCTGGGTGATGTATTCCAGTAAGCTAGGTTTTCCTTCAGTTTCTGCAAACTGCTTGAGCGTGAGAAAAATAGGAAGGCGATGAGCTTGAAATTTACCTCGATCGCACTGGATTGCTAAATATTTTAAAAATGTGGTTTTTCCTGACCCTGGCTTACCCAGCACAATCAATTTTGAGTATTTGTCAACCGCTTCTAGTCCTAGTATTCGTTTATCAGTTACTCTGCCAAGCCCGAAGCGATAGAAGTTTTCCGGGTTACAGTCTTGCAACAGTTCATCAATTTCGCGCCGCCGATGACTGGTAATTTTTTCCAGAATATTGACGTTGGTGTAAAGGTCACTTACGTCAATGGGTTGCGACATCGTGAGCGATCGCATTGTACCGCACTGGTCTTGAATCATCTCGTGGCAATTCTGGCGCACCTCTTGCACCAAGTCATTTAACTCATCCTCTGACAGATTAGAAGTTGGAGAGTCCGAAGCCTTGCATTTACGATATTCAGCAGTCAGAAAATTGAGCAAGCGACCATATTTACCTGGGCCTTTACCGTTGATACTGAACTTTTTGTAAACGTGGCTCATGCGAGTGGTAAGCGCACTGCTGCTGATATGGAGTTCTGTTGCTATCTCCAACTCTGTCTTGTTACTGCTAAACCAGAGTACAAAAGCATCCTCTTGCTCTGGCGAAAGCGCATACTTACGAGCCATCTCAATTAAAAAGTCACGCGGCATTGACATGGACTAGCCTCTCTATTACCTGACAACGAATTCAGTATCTTCTATCTAGCCTTAAATCACAGTTAGGGCTGCTCTTATATTACTTATTGTGGAGCCAAAATGCTATTCAATAGCAGGCTGAAACTGAAGATTCTAGATATGTCAGCCTAAGTCAGTCTAAGTCAGCCTCAACGTGAGAGATATCTCCAAAGCTAAATTGCGAAATTGAATTTAGTAATTTTTGGGAGATTCTTATCATGAAAAGAACCAGGGCTAATGGACGGTTTGACTACAAAGGCAAAAATGGCATTCTGCTACCAGCAGTTACCACGATACTTAAGGCTACACAGCCGCTTGAGTCTGTAGCTGCTCTTTGTAATTGGCGCAAGAAAGTAGGAAACACAGAAGCAAATCGCATTGCTGTAAGCAGCCGTCGCCGGGGAGAACTATTGCATCAGTGGGTTAAGGATTATTTGCAAGGGTTATCTCCCGCTTCCAGCCTAATTCAGCCCTATTGTTATAGCGTTCAGCCTGTACTGGAGAAACTTAGCGATGTCCAGTTGGTGGAGACAGTTGTGCCAAATTATGTGGAAGGATACGCTGGGAAAGTTGATTTAGTTGCCCGTTATCAAGGTGTTCCATGCACTATTGAGTGGACGACTGCTGAAGAACCTAAACTGCGAGTAGAAAAACTCTACGACAAGCCTTTACAGTTAGTTGCTTATGGTGGGGCAATTAATCGATGCTATGGTGAGAGTCTGTTTGGTTCTAAAATTGTTAATGCTTTGATTGTTGTGGCTCTTCCCGATGAAGATGCGGAAATATTTGTGTTGGAACGCGAACTATTGCTGGAATACTGGCAGAAGTGGTTGAAACGGCTAAAGTTTTTTGGAGAAAAAGCTGCTTGATAGGTTCAGAAATAGTTAGGATAGAACTGGAGTTGGCCTGTTCTATCCCTAACTATGTTTAGGGTCTTGTTTTTGGGCGGATGGTGTGCTTAGCCGCTAGCGCTTGTGACAGTTGCGTAAGTCCTGATAGAATTTATTAAATTAACCGCAGAGAGCGCAGAGTTCGCAGAGGGAAGAGCCGGGGAGAATTACCATTTTATTATTACATGAGTACAATTTACTATTAAACGGGAGCTATTGAAATGAGATTGTTAAAACCCTGGCGTTTAGTTTTATTAAGTATAGTTTTTGGGATGGCTGTAATTTTATCAAATTGCGGCACGCCCTCAAACACGGTTAGCAATAATTCTCCAACTCCGACAACTCCTGCTGCGGTTCCGGCTGGGGCTTTAGTTTACGGTGCGGGTGGGCCGCCGATAAATCTGGAACCGGGAAATATTACTGATGGCAATTCGGTGATTGTTATCGACCAAATTTACAATCGCTTGACTGATTTCAAACCGGGAACTGTGGAACTTGAGCCGAGTCTCGCTACTGAATGGTCAAGTTCTAAAGATGGTAAAACTTGGACTTTTAAGTTGCGTTCTGGGGTAAAGTTTCACGACGGTACGGATTTTGATGCGGAAGCTGTTAAGTTTAATGTGGAGCGCTGGTGGGATGCGAAAAATCCTAACGGTTTTCGAGAAGCGGGCAAGACTTATCCGATTTGGAAAAATTTATTTGGCGGGTTTAAGGGAGAAAAAGATTCTTTAGTAAAAGATGTGGCGGTTGTTGATAAGTCTACAATTAAATTTGTTTTGAATCGACCTTTTGCTGCTTTTCCGTCGGCGATTGGGTCGGGTTATTTCGGGATGGCGAGTCCGGCGGCGGTGAAAAAAGCGGGTGCTAAGTACGGCACTCCGGGGTCTCTGGCGGTGGGGACGGGGCCTTTTGTGTTTCAGGAATGGCGATCGGGCGATCGCATTGTTTTGGAGAAAAATCCGAATTATTGGAAAACTGGCACGCCAAAAGTCAATCAATTGGTAATTCGTTTTGTTGACGATCCGGCAGCGAGACTGGCTCAGTTGCGAGCAGGACAACTTGATTTTACTGTGGATTTAACGCCGGATCAACTGAAAGAAGTTCAGGGAGATCCTAATTTAGAAGCTGTTGTGCGACCTTCTTTTAATGTCGGTTATTTAGGGCTAAATCCGACTTACGAACCTTTGTCAAAACCGGAAGTCAGGCGGGCGATCGCCCAAACCATTAACAAGCCAGCCATAGTCCAAGCTTTCTGGGGAGAACTCGGAAAACATGATTCGCAATTTATCCCGCCTGCGCTGAATTGGGCGGCGTCCGATCGAGTTAAAGATTATGAATTTAACCCGCAGCAAGCTAAAGCAATGCTCGCGAAAGCCGGTTATCCGAACGGTTTTGATTTGGATTTGTGGTATATGCCCGTGGGCCGTCCCTATTTTCCCACGCCGAAGCCGATCGCTGAGGCATTTGCGGCGGATTTGAGCGCGATCGGGATTCGGGTAAAATTGCTGACAAAGGATTGGTCTGCTTATTTAGCCGATCGGCTAAAACCTCCCGGATTTCAATCTTTTATGATGGGTTGGACTGGAGATTATGGCGATCCAGACAATTTTTATTATCCTCACTTCGGGCCTGGTTCCACGGGGGATTTGGGAAATTGGAAAAATCCGAAAGTTCTGGAACTTTTGGATCAGGGGAGGGCGAGTGGCGATAAAGCAGCTAGGGCGAAAATTTATGCGGAAGTTAGCGAGATTTTGCATGGGGAAGCTGTGCGTTTGCCGATCGTACATTCGCAGCCGCTTTTAGGGAAACGCAAGAATATTCAAGGTTGGATTCCGAGTCCTTTGGGGTCTGAGTCTTTTGAGGATGTTAGTAAGTCTTGAAAGCGGCGGGTTTTCCTTGTATCTAATTGTGTAGGGGCGGGTTTTACCAACAATATAGCCCTAATACCGACAATCTCAAAAACCCGCCCTCTTCACTTCGTGGTTCCCTAAAAAAGGGCGGGTTTATCTATATTTTTAGTCATGCCAAATATTGCTCATAAAAAACCCCCTACCAATCATATAATAATATGTGAAAAAGCCGCAAAATCCGAGACGCTAGAATCTATATTAAAAACATGATTAATTATATTGTAAAACGTTTGCTGGGACTATTGCCCGTCCTTTTCGGAATCACTCTGCTAGTATTTATATTTTTGCATTTGATACCAGGAGACCCAGCTACAGTGCTTTTGGGAGAACGGGGAACTCCCGAACAGGTGGAAATTTTGAGAGCGAGATTAGGTTTAAATCAGCCTTTGCCTTTGCAATATTTGGCTTTTTTATGGAGTTTGCTACGCTTGGATTTGGGAAATAGCATTATTAGCGGTATCCCCATAATTGATGAAATTACAAGTCGCTGGCCTGCTACTTTTGAACTGTCTGTGGTGGCGATGTTGGTGGCACTTGTTATCGGAATTCCGGCGGGGATTTTGGCTGCTGTTCGGAAAAATAGCTGGCTGGACAATCTAGCGATGAGCGGTTCGTTAATTGGCGTATCTTTGCCGGTGTATTGGTTGGGATTGATGTTGATTTATTTGTTTGCTGTTTATCTGAAATGGCTGCCTCCTAGCGGGCGAATTAGTGTAGATTTGGGGTTTGGTTTTAAGTCGATTACGGGTGTTTATGTTTTGGATGCGTTGCTGAGGTGGGATTTGGCGGCTTTGCGGGATGCGATCGCCCATTTAATCCTGCCAGCTTTGACTTTAGGAACTATTCCTCTGGCTATTATAGCTCGCATCACTCGTTCTGCGATGCTGGAAGTGCTTTCTCAAGATTACATCCGCACTGCGAGGGCGAAGGGATTGCCGGAATATTGGGTAATTTTGAAACACGCTTTGAAAAATGCGTTTTTGCCGATCGTCACAACTATCGGTTTGCAGTTCGGCACTCTTTTAGGCGGCGCTATTCTGACTGAAACGATTTTCTCGTGGCCGGGAATTGGTTCTTGGATTTACACCGGTATTCTGACGCGGGATTACCCAATTGTCCAAGGAGGAGTAATCTTTGTGGCTGTAACTTTTGTACTGATTAATCTGGCGGTTGATATTTCCTATGCTTTTTTAGATCCGAGAATTCAGTACCGTTAATGAAAAGGAAATCAGACACGAAATGCTTGTTTAACATCCGGCCGCTGCAGGTAGTAAATGCTAGCCACTGCAAAACCCAGAGTTAAAAAATTGACTGCTGTACCGCCGCTGCCCAACATTTTGGCAATTTGCGCGAGGGTAGCGATGATGTGGACAATTAACGTTCCCGTCCAAGCCCATTTTTTGAGTTGAAACAAACCCCAAGTTAAGAGTAAAGAGAGGAGGCCTAAAATAAAACTAATTCCAGCAAAAATTGCAATGAAGCCGCCGATTACAGTGCCAACTTTTGCCCCGCCGACAGCCGCACCGATGCCGCCAAAAATCCCGGCAAAAAGTAAGATGAACAAGCCGTCAAGCAGACTGAAAATGCCGCTAATTAGCTGCAAGATTGCCAAAACTGTAACACTTTGAGGGCGATTCATTGTTTTGATTTTCCATTTTTAACGGATTTGAAAAATATTTTAACCTGTTGTGGGCACAGGGCGAATATGTATTCAGGGTTTACACACCGCTACCCGTGAAACCGGGTTTATGAGAATAAGTGTGTCCATACTGTGTCGTTGCGAGATTCGCACTGGCAGATCCCGCAGCGATGGGTTCGCGAGTCCGCAATGACCGAGTTTAGTCGATCGCCCGCTGCCCGATCGGCCTTTGTTGCTGCTGAGGATCACGCCCCGATCTCCCAAAAATGATATTATTTATTAAAATATATTTTTATTTGCCAGCAGCCGGGAGCGATTTTGTTTAGATCCACCTCTTTTGGCTGAAAAAACTTAACATTTTTTAATAAATTGCAAAGATTAGCTATAATTGTTTACAGGTGCGGGTTGGGGAACTTTTTATAAATCACCCGATCGGATGAGTCTGAAAGACGATGCCAAGCATCAGCAAAAATTTTACCTTTAAAGGTAATCCTGAGATTAAATTAGGTGAGTCGGTATGATCGTTAGCCCTAAAAAGGAAACTGCTCAGGTCAAGGTGGAAGATACTCAGATTGTAGACACCAAGGCCGCAGAGACCAAAATTGCAGATAAAAAAACCGCCCAAAAGCAGTCTCCGAAGAAACCCGCGCGCAAACCGCAGCGGTGGGCGATTGGGTTGGTTGCAGCCGGGTTGCTAGCTGTACCGACCACAATATATATAGCAAAAAGTCGATCGCAGCCGAAAGTAGATGCGATCGCCACTATGACAGTGCCGGTGGAAGCGCAAAACCTCACGGTGCGGATCACGTCCAGTGGCACGGTGCAGCCCGTACAGCGCGTGAATCTCAGCCCGAAAGGTTCCGGGCGCATAGCAGAATTATTTGTCGAACAAGGCGATAAAGTCGAAGCAGGACAAATCGTGGCCCGCATGGAAAGCCGCGATGTAGAAGCTCAACTCGCTCAAGCTAAAGCCCGCGAAGCTAGCGTGCGAGCAAAACTCGCCAAAATCGAAGCCGGGAATCGATCGGAAGACATCGCCAGCGCCCGAGCGCGCTTAGAGCAAGCCGAGGCCAGTCTCGCGCAAGCCCAAGCCGGTAGCCGCGTTGAAGAAGTTGCAGGAGCCAGAGCCCGCTTGCAGCAAACTCAAGCAGGCTTGCAGCGACTGCGAGCCGGCAGTCGCGTTGAAGAAGTCAGCCAAGCGCGAGCTCGTTTAGCCCAAGCTCAAGCTCGTTTAGCAGATGCTCAAACCGGCAGTGTCAAACAAGAAATTGCCCAAGCACAAACGCAAATTGACTCGAGTAAAGCCCAAGCGGAACTAACTGCTCAACGGGTGGAACGCAATCGGCCGTTAGTTGAAGAAGGTGCTCTTGCTAAAGATAAACTTGATGAATTAATTAAAGAAAATCGTACTGCCCAAGCTAAATTAATAGAATCTCAAAGACGCCTGCAACAACTACAAGAAAGTCGGGAGTCCCAAATTAAGCAACTGCAAGCTGCTGTGCAAGTCGAGCAGCAAGCATTGAACCAATTGCAAAACGGCACGCGATCGGAAGAAATTGCCCAAGCCGAAGCAGAAGTTGCCGAAGCTAGAAGCAAATTAGCGCAAGTAGAAAACGGCAACCGTCCAGAAGAAATCGCCCAAGCCGAAGCAGCAGTTGCTGAAGCAAAAAGCCAATTGGCGGCACAAGAAAACGGTTCTCGCCCGGAAGAAATAGCTCAAGCTCAAGCTGAATTAGCGGAAGCTCAAGCTCAAGTTCGCTTTCAAGAAGTGCAGTTAGAAGATACGAAAGTTCGCGCTCCTTTTGCTGGAATTATTACCCAAAGATACGCCATCCAAGGAGCTTTTGTAACTCCCGCAACTTCGGCATCGGAAGCGACTTCGGCAACTTCGACATCGATTGTCGCTTTAGCTAGAGATGTGGAGGTTTTGGCGAAAGTCCCGGAGGCTGATATCAGTCAAATTAAACCGGGTCAAGTAGTTGAAATAGTCGCTGATGCTTATCCAGATAAAGTGTTTAAAGGCCGCGTTAAGTTAATTGCGCCGGAAGCTGTTAAGGAACGGGACGTGACGCTATTCCAAGTGCGAGTTGCCATTGATACGGGCAAGGATTTCTTGCAATCGGGGATGAATGTAGATTTGAGATTTGTTGGTGAAAAGTTGAGCAATGCTTTAGTTGTGCCGACGGTGGCAATTGTCACTAATAAAGGTCAAACGGGTGTGCTGGTTCCTGATGAGAAACAACAGCCGAAGTTTAAGCCTGTTACGGTTGGATCGACTATTGGCAACAAGATTCAGATTTTAGAGGGTGCAAAAGTGGGCGATCGCGTTTTTACCGAACTTCCTCAAGGTAAAAAGCTGGAGGATATTATCAAGAATCAGAAATAGGGCATGGGGCATGGGGCATGGGGCATGGGGCATGGGGCATTATTTATCTCGATCGCTCTAGGGTGTTTTCTTTCCCCGGAGATCCCCCCTAACCCCCCTTAAGAAGGGGGGGACAAGAGCAGTCAAAGTCCCTCTTAAGAAGGGGGGACAACAGTATTCAAAGTCAACCCCTACTCCCCTTATTAAGGGGGATTTAGGGGGCTCTAAACTAGACTACAAGCGAGATTGATTATAGGTTTAAATATTAATTTGACACCAATAATCCCAATCCCAAATCCCCAATCCCCAATCCCCAATCGAAAATCCAATAATTCCCAATCCCCAATCCCCAATCCCCAATCGAATAATCCCCAATCCCAATCCCCAATCTCAAATCCAATAATCCCCAATCTAAAATCTAAAATCTAAAATCTAAAATCGAATTATGGATATTGTTGAAAGCGTCAAAATGGCTGTCACAACTTTGATGGCAAACAAGCTTCGCAGCACCTTGACGATGTTAGGAATTATCATCGGCAATGCTTCGGTAATTTCTATGATCGGTATTGGGGAAGGAGCTCAAACATTTATCGAGGGACAAGTTAACTCTCTGGGTTCAAACTTGCTATTTATTATTCCCGGAAGTCCTGAAGCACAAAGCCGCCCGGTGATTCCGCCCCAGACTTTAGTCGTGGAAGATGCAGAGGCGATCGCATCTCAAGTTCCTTCTGTCGAAGAAGTCGCACCAACTCTCAATGACAGTCAACTCGTTACCTACCGCAACAAAAATGTCTCATCTTCCATTGTCGGAACTACCCCAGAGTTTCTGACAGTCAGAAGCTTTGATGTTGCCCAAGGTCGATTTTTAAACAAATTAGATTTAGAAAGACAAGAAAATGTGGTGGCTTTAGGATCGGAAGCAGCAGAACAATTGTTTGGCAATACACAGCCAATTGGTCAATACATTCGCATCAAAAACTCGACTTTTCAAGTGATTGGTGTCATGCAGGCGAAAGGCTCAAGTTTTGGCGACAATCAAGATATGAATGTTTATTTGCCGCTGACAACAATGGCTAACAGAATTGTTGGTCGCTCGTCTCCCTACGGTACAAAAGTAACATTTATTTCGGTTGCTATCAAAGATGAAAGTATGATGCAAGCGGCCCAATTTCAAATAGAAAATTTGCTCAGGTTGCGGCACAAAATTACTAAAGAAGATGATTTTACTGTTCGCAACCAGAAAGATTTAATGAATACTTTGGGCAGTATTACTGGTGCTTTGACGTTGATGTTGGCTTTCGTGGCGGCAATTTCGCTGTTTGTCGGCGGCATCGGGATTATGAATATCATGCTGGTTTCGGTTACTGAACGCACGAAGGAGATTGGATTGAGAAAGGCGATCGGAGCTTCTCAGCAAGATATCCTGATTCAGTTTATGATAGAGTCTGTGATTTTGTCGGCGGCAGGCGGGGCGATCGGCACTGGATTCGGTATCGGCGGCGTGCTTTTAGTAGCTGCTTTTACTCCCTTGCAAGCTAGCGTTTCCCCAGTGGCGATCGCACTTGCAGTCGGTGTTTCGGGCAGTATCGGCTTGTTTTTCGGCATTGTGCCCGCAAAACAAGCTGCTAAACTCGACCCGATCGTCGCATTGAGAAGTGCTTAAGAAGTCAATAGTCATTAGTCATTAGTCATTAGTCATTGGTTATTTGTTGGTTTCAATTACCAATTCCCGATGCCCGATGCCCAATTCCCCATTCCCAATTCCCAAATTATGAATTTTATTGAAAGCGTCAAAATGGCCGGTCAAACGCTACTAGCCAACAAAATTCGCAGCAGTTTAACAATGATTGGCATGATTGTCGGCAATGCCTCAGTAATTGCCATGATTGGAGTGGGAGAAGGAGCTCAAAAATTTGTAGCAGGACAAGTTCAATCTCTGGGTACAAATGTATTGATAGTTAGGCCGGGAGTTCCCAACGCTAGGCGAAGTACCATCTCAAGTGCGCCTCAAACTCTCGTATTGCCAGACGCAAAGGCGATCGCAACTCAAGTCCCATCCGTTCAAGGCGTCTCAGCAGAACTTAACAGTTCTGAAATAGTTCGCTACAGCAACAAAAATGTCTCATCTCTAATTTTTGGCACAATTCCAGAGTTTCTAGAAGTTAGAAGCTTTGAAATGGCAAAAGGGCGGTTTTTGACCGAACTTGATGTTAAGCAAAGTAACCAAGTTGTGGTGCTCGGTTCAGAATTGGCCGAGAAACTTTTTGGCAATACAAATCCCTTGGGCGAACAAGTGCGGATCAAAAATGTCAGCCTCAAAGTAATTGGAGTATTGGCGCCCAAAGGCACATCTTTTGGTACGAATTTTGATAATTCCGCCACTGTGCCGATCACCACAATGGCCAATCGCATAGTTGGGCGCAAATCTCCCTACGGTTTGGCTGTCACGTCGATATTTATTTCGATTAAAGATGAATCGCAAATGGATGCGGCGCAATTTCAGGTGGAAAACCTGCTGAGATTGCGGCATAAAATTACTACCGAAGATGATTTTACTGTCAGAAATCAAAAAGATTTAATGGCAAGAATGGGGGCAATTTCCGGCGCTTTGACTCTGATGTTAACTGCTGTTGCCAGCATTTCCCTATTAGTCGGTGGCATTGGGATTATGAACATTATGCTTGTGTCCGTTAGCGAACGCACTCAGGAAATCGGGCTCAGAAAGGCGATCGGCGCATCTCAACAAGATATCTTGTTTCAATTTATTGTTGAAGCTGTAATTTTATCCGCCGCCGGAGGGATAGTCGGTACTTGCGTCGGTGTCGGCGGTATCTTGCTTGTAGGTAATTTCACGCCCCTGCAAGCTGGAATATCACCCGTGGCGATCGCCCTGGCTGTCAGTGTATCCGGTGCAGTAGGCCTCTTCTTCGGCGTTGTCCCCGCCCGCCAAGCCGCCAAACTAGACCCGATCGCAGCTTTGAGGAGTGCTTAATAAATATCTACTTAGTCCGTTACACAATCCGCTCATTTATGATATGGAATAGGGGTTATATAAAAATTTAAAAAAACTGTTTTTTTGTAAAGATTTAACAAAGTGGCACTGTTTGAGGAACTTTTTTAAATAGTATCTTGACGTACATTTACAGCGCAAAAGTTCATCAAAAACCCATTCAACGTTAAAGATTTAATAAAGCTTTGTTGTGGCGTTTGCTTGCGAACCACAAAGTTTAATAATATTAAAGCTGGGGTAAACAGACTCAAGCATCTACTGACAGTAGGAATCTATGCGCTTTAATCAAAATATCCAATAAATCAACATGGCATCCCTGACCCCTAGTTCTAACTTTGACTATCTCGAAGGAACTACGCAAGCAGACACATTTAACGCCTTGGATGGCAACGACATCATTTATGCCAACAGCGGAGACGACTATCTCGGAGGCGATGTCGGCAAAGACAAAATCTGCGGCGACCAAGGCAACGATACGATTGTTGGCGGTGCAGACGACGACATCCTCTGGGGAGGCAAAGGCAGCGACCTAATTGGTGGCGATTCCGGCAACGATCTCATCTACGCGGGCGCAGGTAGCGATACCATGAGCGGCGGCACAGGCGATGATATATTTGCCATTGCTAAAGGCAGCGGCGGCCCAACTTTAGCCACAGCCGACTACATCGCCGACTTCGGCAACGGCAATGACAAAATTCGATTGCTAGACGGCCTCAGCTTTGAAGATTTAAACATCCAGCAAGGCACCGGAGTCAACAGCAACAGCACAGTAATTCAAGACAAAATTACGGGCGAGTATTTAGCAGTATTGCAAGGAGTCAACAGCAACACAATCAACCGCGACCAATTCACAAATCAGCTATCGGGAAACCCTGTCATTGAGTGGAACGGAGTCCTGCTGAATGCAGTGCGGACAGCCAGCACCGCGCCTCCCCTCGCCTCCCGCAACATGGCAATGGTTCACGCAGCCATTTACGATGCTGTTAACTCGATCGGCAAAAAATACACCCCTTACCTCGTGGAAATAGACCCACCCGCAGGTACATCAGCAGAAGCAGCCACCGCAGCGGCCGCCTACGGCGTCTTAGTCAACCTCTACCCAGCGCAAGCAGCCACATTCAACGAAGCATACGCATCGTCTTTAGCTAAAATTACCGATGGCAAAGCCAAACAAGACGGGATTGCCCTCGGACAGCAAGTTGCCGACCAAATTATCAGTTTGCGGAGTACAGACGGCATCACGAAAGTAGTGGAGTACGGCCCTTCAACCAACCTTGGCGGTTGGGTGCCGACTCCCCCCGCCCTTGCCGCCGCGCTGGCGCCACAGTGGGCCCAAGTTACTCCCTTTGCCATGACTAGCGGTTCTCAGTTCCGCCCGCCCGGCCCGCCCGCCCTCGACAGCGCCAAGTACGCAGAGGAACTTAACTACGTCAAAGAAATCGGCAAAAGTGACAGTCTTACGCGCACCCCAGACCAAACAGCGATCGCCAAATTCTGGGCCAACGGCGCTGGGACGTTTACGCCTCCGGGTCACTGGAACCAAATCGCCGAAGAAACAGCAACTCTCACCGCCACATCCCTGGAAGATAGCGCCCAGTTGTTTGCCCTGTTGAATATTGCTCTCGCCGATGCAGCTATTAGTTGCTGGGATGCCAAGTACCAGTACAATTTATGGCGGCCGGTGACAGCTATCCGCCAAGCTGAGACAGACAACAATACCGACACCACAGCCGACCCCCTGTGGACTCCGCTGCTAACTACTCCGCCGTTCCCTGAGTACACGTCGGGCCACAGTACCTTTAGCGGTGCCGCAGATCCTGTTATGAGTTCTGTCTTTGGTTCGGATTACGGCTTTGCCGATCGGGGAGACAGGAGTGTCAACACTTTGCGAACCTACCAAAACTTCAGCGAAGCGGCCGATGAATCGGGCATGAGTCGCATTTACGGAGGCATCCATTTCATGAGTGCTAACGTAGATGGTTTGAGTGCGGGTAGAAAGCTGGGGAATTATGTTCTCCAGAATTTCTTAACAGCCTAGGAAAGTTGGGACGGGTTTACGAGATTGCTGAGATGTTGCACCATTTTCAATAATCTTTTTAGGAACAGGCAAGATGCCTGTTCCACAAGAAATCAACTCTTTGTGGAACAGGCATCTTGCCTGTTCCTAATTATTCCAGCAATTCTACAGTGCCGAGATACCCGTCTACTCGGACTTTTTGACCGTCTCGCAAGCGAGTTGTAGCTTCAGAAATATTCATAACTGCGGGAATTTTGTACTCGCGAGCGATAATTGCTCCGTGAGATAGTTGGCCACCAACTTCGGCGATAATTGCTGTTGCTCCTAATAGCAGCGGTGCCCAACCTGCATCGGTGTATGGGACTACTGCGATCGCATTTTCTCCTAAATCTGTGCTCGCGGTGCGGCAAATCTTGACAAAGCCTTCGACACGACCAATACTTGCTGGAATTCCCTGGATGATATTAGTTTCTGATGTTGCGGAGTCGATCGCCCTTGTCTGAGAATTTGGCAGCAAATTGCCGTAGACTACGGGGGGAATCTGGCGATCACGATCGGCTACCAGGCGATCGCGCCTTTGGCTAATTGTATCCTTAAACGAAACACTTGCACCGCTACGAATCCACTGCTGAATTTCCCCAAATTCCAGATAAAAAATATCCCCGCTTTCCTCAAACACCTGCATTGCCAAGCCGCAAGCTTCAATCTCCAAAAAAGTCCAGCGCAGGTGAGCCAACAACCGCGCGTAAATTTCGCTAATTTCGTTTTTGACAAGCGCTCTTTCTTGACATTTATCTAATCGCCACTTCTGCGAAAAACTCAATCCTATTTCACCTTTCTCAACTAAATTAGTTTCGGCTTTTTGAGCCATATTTATTAGCAACTTTTGATAAACTTCCGGTTGTTCTCGCCAAGTAGGAACAGCGATATCAGTTCCCACCTCGCTCAAATATCCGTAAATATCAAGCCACTTTTCAAAATCTGCTTGTAAAGCCGGAGTTTCCGCAAATGTCTGTCCTAAATGTGCGACTGAAACAGTTTCGTCAGGCTGCGAAACAGCAGCGTGCCGCAATTTCTGAGCCAACTGCTGTAAAGCTCGCACCGAAGCAATTTCAGGAGCGCTGTCATTAGCCAGCCAGTCATCATTAACTCGAAAAATTGCCTTGCGAATAGCCAGCCCGATCGGCCCTAATATATTGTAGTAAGTAATCGGTTTCAGCCACTCCTGAATTTGCTCCGCTCTCTCCAACAATTCCGTTAAATATTGATAATTGGGCATTGGGCATTGGGCATTGGGAATTGGGCATTGGGAATTGGGCATTGGGAATTGGGCATTGGGCATTAAAATTCCTTTTGACTCATCCTCAATAATTAATCCGTGTATCCGTGTCAAAACCCGTGTCGTGCCTTCCTTCTCCAAACTTTGCAGTGCCGGGAGGAAAATAGAAGTACGATCGCCCTTAAATTCTGCATTCAGCGCCCTCTCCCGCTGCACCAGACGCCACAAACCAGGCAAATTCTGCAAAATCTTCCCCAAAGGCGGCTTGCCCATTTTTTGCCCTCTCAGCAAAAATTCCAAACCCTGCTCCGGCAATCCCATCATCCGAAAAATTTCGCCCAACAAAGTCGCATTAAAATAGGCGTGAGAACCCAGCAAAGTTGCCGTTTCATTAAAGTTTAAGCCACTGGCGCGATCGCCCAAAACCACCTTAAAAATCTCTCCCCAAACCCCGCAAGTTAGCGGCCGATTAATCGACCAAGTTAGGGGGCGAATTGCACCAGGAATTACTTCTGCTGCAATAGTGCGCGTCCAAAAAGGCTGTAAATTAGTAATTGGGCGGCTTTGCAAAATCCAAACTTTTTCCCCGTCCCAACTCCACTCAATATCCTGCGGGATTCCGTGAAAGAATGCTTCAATCGCTTGGGCTTGTTTCACCAATTCTGCTAAAATCGATTGAGCAATAATTGAATTAGTTTGAAGTTCAGTTAATTTTTTTTCTAAGGATTCAGGTTGACTAAAATCAATTTCTAAATGAACCGGAGTAGATTGTCCGCCGACAACAGATTCAGCCCCTCCCGGTAAAGCTTCAATAATAATCTGGGAACCGCCATCTAAAGGATTGCGACTGAACATGACTCCCGCAAATTCGCTGTCAATATAAGGCTGAATTAATACAGCCATTTGGGTGTCTGGCAATTGTCGCTGTCGGCGGTAAGCCACAGCTTCGGAAGTCCAATAAGACTGGCGGCAGCGATTAATTGCATCGAGTAATTCTGCTTCCGTGAAAACAGGGCCAATAGTTTGATATTGTCCGGCTGCAGAACTCGTATCGCCATCTTCTCCGGCAGCAGAAGAACGCACAATCATTCGATTTTGGATTTTGGATTTTAGATTTTGAATGGAAGCATGGGAAATTGACAATTCATCACTATTTCCTCGATGCCCGATGCCCGATGCCCGATGCCCGATGCCCGCTTCTTGGGATAATATCCAACCAGAAGGTACATTAAACCCGGCTCGTTTCAGTTGAGACAATTTAGCTGCTTTATCGCCACAGATTGCAGAATCTAACGAGTCATCAAGAGAAAACAATTGGTCTGATTTAGATAAAGCCATATCATCACCCTGACGAAGACTAATTGTGAAGAGTAAAAAGGCTAATCCTGCTGCTGCTAAAAATTCGGGCATTGATTGACGCCACACCCAAACCCAGATTGGGGTACACAGACACCCGCAACGGGAAGCAAAGAGTCTCGCCCGATCGCCCTTACCCCACCACCGCTGTGCCAAACCCCACACCAGCAGCCCCCAAATGCCCGATGATACCGCCACCGGCGGCGAAAATACCAAAAGACCCCAGACAGCGTTGGTTACGCCTCCACCTCGGGCGATCGCATATCTGCCTGCAACTAGAGGAATTAACAGGGCGATCGCGATCGCAGGTGCATCCGGGAAGCAAAATCGCCCCGCCAAAACCGGCAGAATACCCCTGGCAATTTCCGCCAACACCGCAGCAATTCCCGCTAATTTCCCCCCGTGAATGAAAGCTGCCGACACCCCAACATTCCCCGTGCCCAGCGCCCTCAAATCTCGGCCGGTAAAGACTCGCACCGCCCATCCCGTTAGCGGTAAAGCACCCAGGCTGAAACTCGCAGCCAACAGCAATGCTATTGTCCCCAACGGCATAAAATCTGCTCTCCTATTTTCAACCTCTAACCATTATGACCGCAATTCTGTCAATTTTTCTGTCTTCCGATATATCAACCACACGGCATTAGCACTTAAGATAATGTAAAAGTAGAGTAGATAAGGATTTAGCCTAGTCAAGAACCTCAGCCCTGACGGCATGAGGCTTGAAAGAGAAATCTAACAAGCCATCTTGACCCGCCTTGCGTCTTAACTGACTACGTTTTTTGAGTCACGACACCGGGCGAATGCGAAGCTAGTTCCCTGCTCTGTCGCTAGTAGTTAAACAGTTCTCAGGTAACAGGAACAGTGCTGCTAGCCCGCGCAAGCTCAGAAAACATTGGCAAAGCTAACTTTACCCCAGAAATGGGAGATTGATGACAACCATATCCTCACGGGGGGCAACCATACCCCCCTACCCGCAAGGGGATTCAAATTAAATGTAAAGCCGTCCTGTAAGGACGGGGTTTCAGACCCGAGGAATTTTGATGATAGATATCAGCTTGACCACTCCCATAGCAGTTGTTGTTGCACCCATCAAGCTAGTAATGATTGAGCTGCTGATGCAGCAGCCCGTGCCGGAATCAAGTGTCAGCTTGAGCACTCCAATATTAGTTCTTGTTGCTGGCTTTATTGCTGCAGCTACGATCGGCTCGATCGCCTGGTACAACTCCAAGCGCCCACCGGGTTGGGAAGCCAAAGAACGCCCTGATTTTGTACCGAAAGTTGATAAAGACGATTTGATTGCTGAGGTTTCTGATTCAAAGAAAAAATAGAATAAAGCTGTTTTAGCTCGGAAAAAGCTTTGAGAGGAATAGGAATTACCCTTGCAGATCGCTCCGGTAGGGTGCGCCTTGGCGCGCCTTACGCTATTTAGAAAGGCTTTGAGTGAATAGTTTTAATTGACCGAAAGCACTAATGTCAATAAAGGGAGCGCTCATCCCGCGATCGATCGCTTTCTTTACATTGATGCAAGATATCATTAGATAGATTTAATCATAGAAATTTAGAAGTTGACTACAGCTTTGGAGTTCTCTTGAGATTCTGCCTCTTTCGGGGGGCGGCGTTTGAGATATCTCACCACTTTTTCGTAAATTTGACCGAAAGCATCCAAGATACAAGCCTAGAGATTAATTTGTGGAGGAACAAAAAACAGTATCCGATGAAACTTGCCCCCCGAATTTATCCGTGGGGTCAATGCTTCAATTCTAAAATCTAAAATCTAAAATCAATTGACTGTAACGCGATCGCCCCGACGACAATTATCCCGTTTGATGTCATAAGTTTATGGTTTCGAGGTATTGGCGATCGATCTAAACGAATGCGGCTGCTTGAGGCTGTGACTCTGTTTCTACGCCTAATTCCGTCCGCTTCAAAACCAACAGCGTAATATCATCAAATACTTTTTGATTGCCGATATGTCGCCGCACATCGTCAATCACCGCTTGCTTGATTTCCCCAGCCGATAAATGCCAGTTTTTGCTGATGACTTCACACATCGGCTCCACGCCATATTGTTTTTTCTTAATGTCTTTTGCTTCGGGAATACCATCGGTATATAGCACTATACCATCTCCTAGCTGTAGCTCAATTGAAATATGACTGATGAACTCAGCAATGTCATCGTGGAGGCCAATAGGAAAACCTAAATCCATCGTATCGACACGTTCTACCTGTCCACCGTTTCGCACAATAATTGTTTCTTCATGCTGACCGCTAATGCTGACGAGTCCTTGGGAGTAATTTAAAATCCCTAGGGTGAGGCTTTTGTGAGATTTCATGCGCTGCACGTTTTTGTAAAGGGTGCGGTTGAGCGCATCTAGGAACCGAACCGGGTCTACTTCACGTATCTCCTTGAGGGTACGAACGGCGGTTTGCGCCATCAGCATCAAGATGGCACTTTCAAGTCCATGCCCCGTGACATCGCCGATGCCCAGAGTGACAACGCCATCGGTGTTTAAGACATCATAGTAGTCGCCGCCGACTTCATCGGCGGCCTCCATGTATGCGGCAATATCGAGTCCTTCAATTTTCAGTTCCTCAGCAGTCGGCAGAATCATTTGCTGCATCTGACGCACGATATCCAATTCCGCACCCATGCGGAGATTGTCTTCCTTGAGTCTCTCGTTGAGGGCAATGATTTCTTCGTTAGCGGTTCCTAGTTCTGCGGTGCGTTCTTTAACTTTATCTTCAAGTGTTGCAAAAGACTCCTTTAATTGTCCGCTCATTTTGTTGAATGCAGTTGCTAGATCGTGCATTTCATCAGTCCCCTGGACATGAACAGTTTGATCCCAGTTGCCAGTAGACAACGAAGATGCAGCCTCGCTTAATTGCAGCACAGGCTGAGTTAGTCGCCACGATAACAGCAGGGCAACGATCGAACTGATTATTAGCACCACGGCTGAAACTGTCAGCGACCATAACAGTTGATTCTGAAGCGCTGCCTGCACAGGTTTTGTGGAGAGTGAAACCAGGATTGCCCCTGTTATCTGTCCTGTCTCGTCAATTAACGGCGTGGCAACTTTCAAAAAACCATCTTCTTGATAACTTTGGGTCAGTTTTTGAGCTATACTGTCCTCCAACCTTTGGGTATCTGTTGGACTCAGTATTTGACTCAATCCAGAATTGTCTGCCACACCCGTTGCATTGGTGGTGGCGTTGAGACCGACCACCCAGATGCCACCGATTTCTCCACTCGTTAACAATCGCTTGATCAAGCCATTGATTCCAACTTGTTGGCGCAACCGCTCAATAAACGAAGCGTTATACCCAACCTGCACAATCCGGGGACGATCGACCCCTGCTACTGCCACATATTTGTAGATTTGCTTATCGTACTCTCTCACCTGGGCATCCTGAACAACGGTAGATTTTGCTCCTGTTAGGAGGGGCCAAAACATAGACGCCTGGGGTTGTTTAGCCCGATCAGGACTAAACGTGAACGCGAAGGGAGCATTCTTCAAATAAGCCCGTCCAGTTTCATCCGTAATCCAGAACTCCTCCACGACGGATTTTTTGGCGATCGCACTTAACCGTTGATTGATTTGTTGGGGGCTGAGATTGGCTGCTTCAGCTATAGCAACCAGGTGAGCCGAGATCGTGGCTTGGGCAAGCATATGATCTGCGATCGTATTTTCCACATCTTTGGGAACTTTCTCAACAAACTGAGCACTGCGAGCCAGGGATTGAGCGACTTGCTTACCTTGTGCTTCAGTCTGTGCGAGGAGAGCGTGTCGGGAAGTCCAGGTCAGGAGAGCAACGGTGGGAACAAGGGCAAGGGAAACCAGCCCGATCGTTGTTAAGAGGATTTGTCTTTGGAGTTTCATAAGATTTCCATGAGTGGGTGGGCTATTCAAAGGGTCAATGCTGGCTACAGAAAAATTTGCCCATTGCCGAAGGAAAGATAACCCACCAACCCCACCGCCGCGACGATTTGCAGAACGAAGGGAACGACGAGGGCAGTACGAAGCTGGAATTTACGAGAAGTATTTTTCCAAGATTTCACGGGTATAGCGATTAACTAAGAATAATTACGCCTTTAGCATCGCTTCCAGTTGTTGCGTGGCGTTATTAGAAGTTTCTACCTGTTGCTTCAAAACCCGCAGTGTAATATCATCCCTGGCTTAGCGGGACAAAAACTGCGTTTTAAGCCCAAACGAAGCCTAAACAGGCTTTATATGAAGCTGTAGACATCCCTGTTTTCTTGCGACCCAGATTTCTGAGATTCGCTCTCAGCCGTTTACAGACAATATGCCCTGTACTATACAACTTTTTAGGTCGCATAGGAAAAAGTTTTCCCTCGCAAGCGACACCAATCTGTCGGGAGAGATACGGGCAAAACTTGTGATATAGAAAGATTCAATAACACCCTGATGGCAGGGATATCTCGTTATTGTAATAAAAACTCGGTCATTTTATAAAAAGCTTTCCAATCATGTGAGAGCTATCTGGTATTTTATCCATCATTACAATGTTTCTTTACGCCTAAAACTGTTTAGGGTTTTTCCTGGATCAGTAAAATAATCTTAAAATTTAAGCTTTGTAACGGAACTTTCCTGGGCATCTTCAGCTAATTCACTCCGAACAAATGTCGAGTTTAGCACAGTTAGTCGCTGGAGTCGCTCACGAAATCAACAACCCTGTCAGTTTAATTTATGGTAAAATAGTTCAGGTTAATTAATATGTCTGAGAGTTATTCAACCTGAGTGAAATTTACCAAAAATACTGTCGGGCATTCCCATCATAAATCACCTAAGATGTAAAATATATTGCTCTGCATCATATCAAAAAAGCATAAAAAACGTAAATATTGTTGAGCAGATTGCAGATATACAAGCGTTTATCTAGTTTCAATAAATTATATTATTTATGTAGGGGCTAATTTCAGACAGCCCCTACATCATTTTTGGTTCGGCTAGCTTATTTTTGCAGCGGATTGAGTTTCGTAACGGAACTTTCCTTGGCATCTTCAGCGCTATCTTTGAGGAAACCAGAAGCATCCTTAAATGCGGCGCCTACTCTCTCTAAAATATTGGCATCGGGATCGCTGCGATCGAATACGGGTTGAGCCTTAGCCGGCTGTCCGTCTGGCGTATCTAACAGAGTTTTATCTCCGCCGAGTTCGAGGTCAAACTTGTCAGTTTCCATCGGTGCAGAACCCGGATAAAGCAGCTTTGAGGAATTAGATTCAGCGGTAGTCGAGGCCAGGAGACGATCGCCTAAGATCGACAAATCAGCCCGATTCTTTTCTGCTTTAGCAGGCGATTGATTGACTTTAGGGTCAGTAGACATTTGATAATTCGTATATCCATCACCACCGGCCTTGTGAGGGTTATTCATTCCTCCCATTTGGACGGGAGGATTCTCAGGCCGAGCACCTCGAGTATCGCCGGCATTGCAAGCGGTGCTGGTAAACAGCAGCACACCTGCCATAAATACAGTCAAAATTTGACCGATACGCAGTCTTTTAAAAAAAGCAGTTACAGTGTTCACAAAAATTTTCCATTTTTTTACTACTACTTATCAAGAGTAAAAATAAACTCCCCACACCTGCCTCTAACGGCGGTGATATTTTGCCACTAATTGCTATCTATTTTTTTCTAACTTTAGAGGGATTTAAAAATGGCGATCGCCTTCGAGAGATTATTTTTGGTAGGACTTACGCGCAGGTATCTAGAAACCCAGCTTTTTTACCGGGTTTCTAGAGTAAGTTTGGTTGAGACACTCGTACCCGACCGACAAGAAAAGGGCCCAGGTAGTTTCAAAGCGTAGTCTTCGGGTGCGTGCGTTCCAAGAATTGCTTGATGACAAAAGCTTTTCTGTTTTTGACCACGCCCAAAAACGGATACTTGCGAACGAATGCTGTCGTGGAGTTAGAAAAATTTTAGACTCTTGTTCAACATCCCAGATTCATCTGTGGAGTAAACATAACATCTAAAATCTCCAATCCACTGACGCACCCTACCAGCTACTAACCTCAGAACCCTACTGCTACTCTGGGAATTTTTCGACTTTCGCTTCAGCTTGCAAAGTCAGCACACCAGCTTCCACATTTAGCTGCTGAATTCGCAGGGACATTCCCTCAATTTCAAAATTTCGCAAGTTTAAAACCTCACCAGCTTTGTCCGCCAAAGCTGCTGTTAACTCCGGCGAAAATTCCTTGTTTTCGGGATACTCGACATCCTGAAGAGAAATTGCCCAACCGCCCGCTGCGATCTGAGGTTTTGATGTAAAATAAATTTTTTCAGTAGAGGCAGTTTCCTGCACCAATACCTCAGCATTTAAAGCGATTTTTCCAGCTAGCAATTGGCACTCAATAGTTTTAACGTCTATTGTCTGCTGTTGTCCCTCAACAGTAACTTTTAAGTTTTTCAGTTTCCTGCTGATGTATTCGGAATTAAAAGCGCGGTTGATATCGCTTTCTGTTAAAACTGCGCGCGCCGCACCGAAGGCAGGCCCGTTCAGTTCAATTTTGCCAAACATAGCGGTGAGGGGATTGACAGCAATATCCTTTATGTGAATTTGCAAATCTTCCACGCGCAAATCTTGTTGCATTACCAACCCTGTGCCCTCAACCGCAACGGCCTCTACTGAACCCTGGGCTAGCTGGATCGGATCGGTGTTAACTGTGACAGACAAAGTTTCGGATTCGTCTAATTTGCTCGCAATAGCAATCTCGGCCACTTTGTCGATCGCCTGTTCCCCTAAACTTCTATTTTGTTGAAGCACGCTCAGAATTCCTAATATTGTTTTCAAAATAGTAGTTAATACCTAAGTCATTTACCGTCTTCCTCTCGGCTGGTTTCTCGTCTGAAAAAAACTCAGCCAAAGACAGAGGGTTTCCAGAAAATTGCTAAAATTAATCAGGTACTCTTCGGCGCACTCTACATTGACCGAAAGCATCCAGCATACAAGCCCCCGGATTCATCTGTCCCGAAATAAAAAAACTGTATCCGATGAAACTTGCCCCCCGAATTTATCCGTGGGGTCAATGCTTCAATGCTTCAATGCTAAAATCTAAAATCTAAAATCTAAAATCGATTGACTCGGTTGCGAAGCGGGGAAAAATCAAAAACTCGGATTTTTGCCAAAAGTCTTTTCGAGAAGTTCGATCGCCCGCTACAATAAGTAAGAGCAGGCACCGCTTTTTGCAGTCAGGAACCTCAGCTATCAGGCATGAGGCTTGTAAGAGATTCTTGCGAGCCGTCCTGACGGGCCGTATACTTTCGAGGTCTACGTTTTTTGAGTCACGACACCCGCTTGATGCGAAGCTAGTCCCCTGCTCTGTCATTTGCAGTTAAACAGTTTTAAGGTCACGCTTTACAGTGCTGCAAGTTTAACAAGCTCTCAAAACAAAGGCGCGTGCTAACTTTACCCGTAAGGGAGTTTTGGAGAAGACCACATCTCCACGGAGGGGCAACCATACCCCTCCACCCCAATCCAATGTAAAGCCGTCCTAGAAGGACGGGGTTTCAGGCTCATTTTTCTGATGAATTCAGAATCAACTCTCGCTAGACTACAAGCTACACTTCCCGGCGGAAAACTGCCTTCTAGCTACGGGGTATACTTCAAAAACACCCTCGTAGCCCTGTGTCACGCCCTAGAAGACCACATTTTGCAAACCAGTGGCGGGGACAAGAGCGAACTCCAACCCCTAGTTTTGGTGATGTTTCAGCAGGGAAAATGGTATTTACAGGAAGCCGATCGCTACCTAGATATTGCTAATGCCTCTCGGCGCGTTGTCATAGGTGCAGTAGCCGACAGCGGTTTCGCTACCCACAAAACCGCTCAATTAGAAAATGTATCTTTAATAAATCTCGATGAGAGCGACCCCATAATCCAAGAATGGAATTTAATCATCCTCGCCCCGACATACAAAGCAATGGTGCTTTGTCGCGAACTTTCAGACCAGGAATACTTGCCCGATGGCAAGCCGGAAGTAGATATAGAACGAAAGTTCTACGGTTTGTGGTCGTTTGACCAGTCTTTGGTGTCGGCTGCTGCAGAAATTTTTATAGAACAGACGCGACATTACAACGCCCCCCTAGCCGAAAGTTTGCTGGAAATGCACCACGAAATCCTGGCAACTAAAGGCCCGCCCTTGGCCGACATTAGTGGGGTGGTATCGCGGATCGTCACTTACCTGCAAAGTTCTCAGCAGCAAATGGTGGCAATTAACCGCCAAACCCGCGAGTTGTGGGAATTGGAAGGTCAAGCTTTGCGCGTCAGCCGCAATTTGAACGCTAACAAACTTCAAGCTTTTCTGCGGATCGCCCAGCGCGTAGACGAACGCGATACCTCCAATCCTACAGCGTCTTTGCAGGTGGCGGCTTTGTCGGAAACTTTGGGTCAAATCCTCGATTTGCCGGCTTTGCAGTTGCGGAGGCTGCGGCTGGCTGGATTGCTATTTCGAGTCGGCTTAGTTTCGGCCCCGAATGAGGTGTTCGATCGCACTCCCGATGCTTTTGACGAAGCAACTTTCTCGTTTTGGCGCGATCGCAGTTTCATCGGTTCCCAACTGCTGCAAGCAATGCCGGAACTAGCACCTGTAGCGGAAATTGTCAAGCATAAACTCGAATATTGGGACGGCAGCGGCAGGCCAGAGGGTTTGCGAGCCGAAGCGATACCGATGACTTCGCGGATTTTGGGGTTGGTCGCTTATTTTCAAGAACTGACTCAACCACGTGGCGATCGTCCGGCTTTGAGTTTGAGCGAAGCTTTGGAACAGTGCCGCGAACTGTCGGGCACTCGCTTCGATCCGGCTTTGCTGGAAACTCTCAGCAGCGTCGTCAGAATGACAGAAATTGGTTTGATGGAGTTACCAACTCGTCCGAGCCAACTGCCTAACGTGTGGTTGGAGGAGGGCGATCGAACGACCTCGGCCGCTCCGGCATTATAAAATAACTCGACTGTTGACTGTTGACTGTTGACTGTTGACTGTTGACTGTTGACTGTTGACTGTTAACCAACAACTGACAACCAACAACTGACAACTGACTAATGACTAATGACCTCGAAGCCATACGCAAAGGCAAAATTTTGATGTTGGTCGGCACTGATTTAGCCGGCAAAGACTTAGCCGGAGCCGATCTCGCCGGTGCTAACTTGTCTCAAGCCAACTTGAGTGGAGCTAATCTCGCCGGCGCTAACTTGCAGCGGGCAGTATTGCGAGCCAACCTCCGCGGCGCTGACTTGAGCGGCGCTGACTTGCGAGGCGCAGATTTTCGCAATGCCGATTTGCGGGGCGCTTCCTTCGCTAACGCTTTAGTCCGCGACGCAAGTTTTGGGGGTGCTTTTTTGACGGCGGCATCCATCGGCAATTTGGATTTGAGCGGTGTCGATTTGCGCGGTGCCGATTTGCGGGGCGCTGCTTTGGCTAGGGCAATTTTGCTTGGTGCCGATTTGAGCCATGCCAATTTGTCCGGCGCTGATTTGTCAGGATCTGACTTGGAAGAAGCGATCCTGAATGGAGCCGTACTGCGGGGCGCTAACCTGACGGGGGCTAATTTGCTTTGCGCCATGATGGAAAAAACCCTTTGGGATGGAGCTTTGCTCGATCGCGCTTGTCTCCAGGGCACCCCCCTGAGCCTTTAAATTTCAAGAATGTTGTTTAGAAGACAGACAAAAAACAAGATCTGCTTATGAGGTGAATAAGCACAAGCGATTTTTACATTTCTTAATATAGGGTTATAATGGCGACTGTAGATGAGCAAACGAATAAATGGTAGCAGCTTTGTTTAGCGGTACATCCTTTCAAGGTCAAAGTGGCGATCGCCTTGTTAGTAAAGTAGCAGGAGCTGCGATCGCAGCCTTATTCAAGCGTTCTGAAAAGGCCGAGGCCAACATCCGAGTCGAACCAGTAGCCAAACTCTTGCAGGGAAGCATCGACGGTTTCGACTTCGTTGGCAAAGGTATGTTGATGTACAACGGCCTTCGCATAGAAGTGATGGAACTCTACCTGCAAGCACTCTCCATTGATTTTGGAGCGATTTTTGCAGGTCAAGTGAAATTACGGCAGCCTACCCAGGCAAATATGCGAGTAGTCTTAAGTCGATCGGATTTAACCACCTCATTCAATACACCTTTTGTAGTTGAAAAACTCCAGAAGCTGAAGTACCAAGAGCAATCTCTGCACTTTCAAAACACTGAAGTCAGCTTCGGAACCGACAAATCAATTCGGCTTCAGTCCGAAATTACCGTAGGCGATGCCAGCGAACCGGTCAAAATAGATATTACTGCTCAATTGCAAGTAGAAGACAGACGCAAAATCCAATTTGTCAGCGTTACTTACGGCGGTGACGAGCAAGCAGTAGACTTGGGTCAAGCTATAATTGCCCACGTAAATAACTTGCTAGACTTAGACAAATTTGCCTTAGAAGGCACTCAACTGCGAGTAGACCGCTGCCGAGTTCAGAACGACGAGCTGGTTTTCTACGGTTGGGCTGGTATCGAGCAATTCCCCAAAGGTAAGCGCTAAGCCTCAGCCTGCTGAGCTGGCCAAATCCGATTTGTTTGAGGAATTTTATCAGAAGATTGGGTTTAAAACCCCGTCCTTTTAGGACGGCTTTTTCCATTTTCAAGTAAAATAACACATCCATCTCAACAAATGAATATGGTACAGTAAGCAGATCAGACAAGATTTAAAAACCTACCCCCGGACTGGGGGAAAGTCTACGCCCAAAACATTCACAGAGGAGATATGACTACACACCTATGTGCTTTTCGTGGTCAGCCTGGGAACCCTATTACTAGGGATATTAAGATCGAAATGTCTTAAGAATCCTCGTGCCTTCAGGGCCAGGAGTGTCAAAGCTTAACAGCACAACCCGCGTAGGCGGGTTTTGCTATTTTAGCGACAGTTTTTAAGCTGTGGCCCTGCTAGCGTAAGGTCGCGCTATAGTCTCGATCGCAAAAATTGGGTACACCTCACATCTTGCACCATTCTCAATTACTTGTTTAGGAACAGGCTTTTCGGCCTGTTCCACAAGAAGACTCATTCTTTGTGGAACGGGCCGGAGAGCCCGTTCTTGACAATGGTGCAAGATATCAGGTACACCCAAACCTGTGTGGCCAAGCTATATGTCACTGTCAGCTATACGCGAAGCAATCGCCTAGACTATATAGCCTTTCTCACAAAAATTGGATACACCGAAACCTGTGTTGCCAAGGTTATTAAGTTTGATTTCATACCTCATCTGCCCAAGAAATTCTATATATTCCGGCGTATTTCGCGAAGTAAGCTGTCGCGCATTTAATCGATCGACTACTGCGTACTTAAACTCTTGTGGGGTCGCCACTCCTAGCCCACCATCAAGCTTAAATTTAAATGCAAAATAGTTGATTCACTGGGATTCTATTCTCGCCTCAAAATCAGCACTCAGGTTGATGCGATCGCACAAATTACTTTGATAAAGTTAGACAATTCTAAACGCAGAAACCGGGTTTGAAGGACTAAATTCTCTGGTAAAGGGCGATCGCCAGGAGTTGAACAACCCGGTTGATGAGAGTCGCGAGGGCGTAAGTCCTGTGAGAAAATAAATAACCCCAAAAGAGGAAAAATGCTCGGAATTTATTTATTTTGTATCTACGTCGCAGTATTGTCCGTGTTTGCTGGCTCCAGCCCCCGCAGCCCTGAGAAATGGTGGGTAGAAATCGTCACAGATTTGCCCCGCTGTACCTACTATTTTGGCCCCTTCGACACCGACAAAGAAGCCTCCAGCAATATTCCGGGCTACATCGAAGACCTGGAAAGCGAGAAAGCCAAAAGAGTTAGCATCCGCATCAAACGGTGTCAGCCTTCGGAACTCACGATTTGCGACAGTGAATTCTCAGAGAGTATCGCGGCTTAAGAATTTTGATAGTCCAGACTCCAGAAACCGGGTTTTTTGACGAAAATACTCCATCTATCGCGAGGGGTATCGGTTAAATAACCCGGTTTCTGAGCGTCAAGAGTGCCTAAGTTTGGTTTGAGTTTTCAATTACCTCAAGCCTCAACAATAATATTAAGCCTCATCTTGTCCTAGTCCTTACCTTGCGGACTTGGTATTTGTAGTGGTGGCTGAAAAGTCGGAATCATCTCCATCAAAGTGCAGATTTTATCCACCATTAACTGCCCAAATTTATCGGGATCAAATCAGCACTGAGGATGAGCCGATCGCTCTCGTTGCGTTGATAAATTGAGAACAGTAAAAACTACTTAAGTCTTCTCAGAGGTAAATATGTTTGAAATCTCTATGTTGGGTATGTTTTTCACGGCTTTTTGGGTGCTAGCTCAACCTGCTAGCAGCACTCGACGCGACGAATGGTGGGTAGAAGTGGATACAGATTCGCCAAAGAGTACCTATTACTTTGGGCCCTATGACAGCAGACAGGAAGCTTCCGACAACTCGAACTACTACATCCGAGACTTGGAGAACAAAGGATCTAAAAAAATTAGCATCAACATCAAACAAGGTAGTCAACCTACTCAGCTAAGAGCTAGTGAAGAGTCTTGAGAAAGTGGGAAAGTGCAAATTACGGGCGAATAAAATTTGAGTTGTTAACAGGGTTTTTTTAAAATGAGATCGCGCTTGCATACTGTAGGGACACAACAATGCTGTGTCCCTGGCGAATCTTGAAGAAATGGTATTATTTGCGTCCGAGAAATGCAGGTTTTTTCAAATCACCATCTGATTGAGATTACTGCGAGGATTAAAAGTACGATTGGCTTGAATTTTCTCGTAGGCCTCGCGTTCGAGAGTGGTGAGTTCTTTCGGCGGCACGATCGCAATTTTTACTAACAAATCAGTCCGCTCGTCTTTCTTGGGTTTCGGCCATCCTTTGCCCCGCAACCGCAAAGACTGACCCGAACGAATCCCGGCTGGAAATTTCACAGTGATCATACCTTCAGGCGCCGGCACTTCAATTGAAGATCCCAACACCGCTTCGTCGGGAGTTATCGGGACTTCGCAGACCAAATTTTCTCCCTCAAACTGGAAGAAAGCGTGAGGCAAAACTTCTAATTTTAGGTACAAATCTCCCTGCTGCTTCGTGTACGGGTCAACTTGACCTTTGCCTTTTATCCGAATTTTACTGCCAGTTTTCACTCCTGCTGGAATCGAAACTTCGCCCGTGGCGACTCGCTTGGAAGTTCCCCGAAATGCTTCCCCCAGAGTCAGGGAAATGGCGACCTCGGTGTCGAGAGAGCTTCCTGCGGTGCGGTTTTCGTACCCCGCGAAATCTTCAAATCCGCCAAACCCGGTGGGCCCGCCGCTGGTGTTGCGGTAGTTGCTGTAATTCCACTTGGGGTTGCGGGCACTACCCGGACTACTACCTGCGCGACCTAACAAGGCATTGATAAATTCGTCAAAACTGCCGTACTCGCTGAAGTCAACCCCGCCAAAGTCTACATTCGTACTGCCCCCGCCCGGCCATCCACCTGGAGTTGTGGCAGCTTGCTTCCAGTATTGACCGTATTGGTCGTATTTTTTGCGTTTTTCAGGGTCTGAGAGCACTTCGTAAGCTTCGTTTACTTCTTTAAAACGAGCTTCGGCTTCTTTGTTGCCGGGGTTCATGTCCGGGTGATATTTGCGGGCTAGTTTGCGGAAAGTTTTTTTTAATTCGTCAGAAGTGGCAGTTTTGTTGAGTCCCAAAATAGCGTAATAGTCTTTAAAATCTGTTGCAGCCATTAAGCAATCCCCTCTTTATTAGTTGTTATTTGTTAGTTGTTAGTTGTTAGAAAGAATAAATCCCAAATTAGCCGCAGGATGGCGCATTAGTATAATGCCAGGAGCCGAAGTGCCTGCGACATCTCATTCAAATTATAGGTTATCAAAGGTTTGGACTCGATCGAGTTCGGTTGTTGCTGGGCGTTCGATCGCAATTTCCGCACTCCGCTGCTGTTTAAGATTTTATAGCATTCGGCTCTCTCGTGCACAAGGCAGCCGGAGCAGTGGGCTCTAGAAATGATTTTGGCATTCGACAGCAAAAACAATGCTTTCCTCAATTAAGGAACGTCCTTACCCTATAGGCCGTTGCTATAGCTGTGAGCTTTGAGACGGTGAAACTCCTGCGACGAAAACTTTTGGGGAGTTTATGAGGCTGAGGGCTTTCGGGAGGCGGCAGCCCGATTGAGGTGAGGGGGGGAAAGCTGCTGCTGTTGCGGGCGCGAGCCCAGGAGGGTTGACTTGCGCGGACGATCGATCTTTTTTGGTCTTTTTTTCCGGGGCGCGGTGCGATGGCTACGCCCGGCTTACGCCTACGAACTTCTCGATCTGAGCTTGATCACCCAATCCAAATCTTAGCAGGTTTTCATCAGCAAGTTCTGTCAAATCCGGTGTCTGAATTGTGACTATATAATACCCTAAATTGCGCCGTTTTTACACAAAATTTATAGATATTTTTTATTCACCCCAGACCCGTGCTAGACAATTTTATTTTTACAACCTCTGAATAGATTTTAATCCAACTAATATAACATAATTTCTCCCCTGTCTGTTAGCTACATCACACACTTTTATAAAACATTAAGATAGGATAGTAGAGCGATAAGCTTTTAACTGTACCAGGGTCCTAACATTATGAATTATTTGCTAAGTTGGCCTTGTGGCTGCTGCGACGATTGGAAAGATAGTTCCGAGAGTGCTGTGGTACTCAGAAACGGGCAGCGTATTTGTCAGTCGTGCTACCAGCGCAAATACAAAAATCAGAAGCTATTCGCCAGACGCAGGCGAGCGGACATATCTGTATCACGGCAGACAGTAACAGAGACTGTCGCTTATTAATAATGCGCGAGCCTTGGAAGAAAGCCAAGTATTTCGACAACCTCGCATCAGCGGTGGGAATTAATAATCAACAAAAAAAAGAATGAATTTCGTCATCAGTCATCAGTCATCGGTCATTGGTGATCTGTCACTAATTTCATTATTTATCATCAGTCACTTGAAAAGCAGGTAACAGATTTTAACTTAAAAAACTAATGACTGACGACTAATGACTAATGACTAATAACTAAATGATAGTTCCATCAGGAATCGTGGCATTTTTCAGAACTACGATAATGCCGCTGCGGATGTAAAAACCTTGGTTTTCGCGGTTGGCTTCTTCCACTCGGTCTTTATTAATTATTTGAACATTGCGGCCGATGCGGGCATTTTTATCCACAATCGCGCGGCGAATTGTAGTATCTGCACCGATACCGAGGGCGACGCCGCCGCTGTCCAAACTCGAATGCCGTTCGGCGTCGGGTTCGTAGAAGTCAGCACCCATCACCAGGGTGTCTTGAATCGTACATCCAGCTTCAATGCGCGATCGAACTCCCAACACAGAATGGTCGATCCGGCACTGTTTGAGAATGCAGCCTTCAGCAATAATCGATTCAGTCACGTGAGTATCTAAAAGCTTAGTCGGCGGCAAGAAACGCGGGCGAGTATAAATCGGCGCATTTTCATCGTAGAAACTGAAAGGCGGCTGAGGCTGTTTTGTCAGAGCCAAGTTAGCATCGTAAAAAGCCTCAATGGTTCCGATATCTTCCCAATAATCGTCAAACAAATAAGCTTGAACGTTGTGGTCTTTTGCATTATTCGGAATAATCTCTTTACCAAAATCAGTTTGGTTGGGAGATTCTTTCAGAAGTTTAATCAGAACTTCTTTTTTGAAGACGTAAATCCCCATCGAAGCAATGTAAGGACTTTCCTGAGCCTGCTGCGCTGTCAGTCCCAGTTTAGTAGTATCCACCTGCATTTGTTTGAGCGCATCGCCTTTTGGCTTTTCGCTGAAAGAAACAATGCGGCCGTTGTCGTCGATTTTCATCAAACCAAAATCCGACGCCCGCTTCTCGTCCATTGGCAAAACCGAGAGGGTGATATCGGCGTTGGTTTCGCGGTGTCTCTGCACAAACTTCTGGTAGTCCATGCGATAGAGGTGATCGCCCGAAAGAATCAAGTATTCGTCAACGTCCCACTCTTCTAGCAGCCAGAGATATTGGCGAACTGCGTCGGCTGTCCCTTGAAACCAGTTGGGGTTTTCCTGAGTTTGCTGGGCGGCGAGCACCTCGGCAAATCCTTCGGTGAAGCCGGAAAACTGGTAGGTGCGAGCGATGTGACGGTTCAGGGATGCCGAGTTGAATTGGGTGAGGACGTAGATTTTGACTATTTCCGAGTTGATGCAGTTGCTGAGAGGAATATCGATGAGGCGATATTTGCCTGCGAGGGGAACTGCGGGTTTGGCTCGCAATTTGGTTAGGGGGTAAAGGCGGGTGCCTACACCGCCACCGAGGATGATGGCTAAAACTTTTTTCAAGGAACTTTCTCCCTAGGGTCGATTAACTCTCCAAGTACAGTGTCGGATGGTGAGGGCTTCTTGACAAGGGGGGGGAGCAAGGAAGTTTTGAGTTTTGAGTTAGGAGTTGAGTCGCTTACACAGAAACCGGGTTGTTTAATCCAAATACTTCTTCAAACCCTCAATAAGAGTTATAAAACCCGGTTTATGAGAGTTGGAGTGCGTCCGGGACAGGAGTTAGGAGTTTTGAGTTGTGAGTTAAAATACCCATCAATCCATAATCGATATTTAAAAAAGTTTTGAGTTGTGAGTTAAAATACCCTTCCATAAATAAAGGCAGTTTAAGGAAAGAATAAGGTTCGGGGTTTTGGCTGTTAATAACAAGTTTTTTGGGTAAATTCCCCGTTTTCACAATTTCTCGATCGAGGCTCATGGCGCTATTGTTCTTTTTCAAGGCAGGTCGATACTCGCACCGCCACGCCCACTGACCGAAAGCATGCAGGATACAAGCCCCCGGATTCATCCGTCCAGAAATAAAAAACCTGTATCCGAGAAACTTGCCCCCCGAATTTATCCGTGGGGTCAATGCTTCCATTCTTTAATCTAAAATCTAAAATCTAAAATCTAAAATCGATTGACGCTCTGTATGGGCCCAAAGTGCGCTCTGGTTCTGCTTGAATTTGATCCAGTTCTTTTTGCTGGCGTTCCTGTTATCAGAGTTTGTGCGACTCCACAGCACTCAGGAAGCGCCGCCCGCCGGGACGATAAATTTCTAGGTAGAGTCAGTTTTCAATCTTAGATTGACTGCAAATTTGTGTAATATTTTACAATTTGTCGAGCAACAAAATTGCAGAAAATGTCTATTCTCTACCAAAAGCTAGATCCGCAACAAACATCTGCTACTGTAGCCTAACCCCTAAAAGCTAAAAAAAGTGTATGCAAATTCAAACGCCAGACTGGGTTAAAAACGCCGTATTCTACCAAATATTCCCCGATCGCTTCGCCAAAAGCAAACAGCCCCGCAAACGCATGCTGCAAAACTTCATGTGGGAAGAATGGCACGCAATCCCCACCCTGCAAGGCTACAAAGGCGGCGACTTGTGGGGCGTTATGGAACAGCTAGACTACTTGCAAGACTTAGGCATTAACGCAATTTACTTCACCCCCATATTTCAGTCGGCCAGCAATCACCGCTACCATACCCACGACTACTATCAAGTCGATCCGATGTTGGGTGGCAATCCGGCTTTTAAAGAGCTTCTAGACGCCGCCCACGATCGCAACATCAAAGTTGTCCTCGACGGCGTATTCAACCACGCCAGCCGCGGCTTTTTCTTCTTCCACGACATCCTCGAAAACGGCCCCGGTTCTCCTTGGCTCGATTGGTTTAAAATTGAAGGCTGGCCGTTATCTGCTTACGACGGCAATTTTCCTGCTAATTATGCCGGCTGGGATGGGAATCGAGCCCTTCCTGTATTCAATCACGACAATCCAGAAGTGCGAGAATACATCATGGAAATCGCCGAATATTGGATTAAATTTGGCGTCGATGGCTGGCGACTGGACGTTCCTTTTGAAATTAAAAGCCCGGGATTTTGGCAGGAATTTCGCGATCGAGTTAAAGCAGTTAATCCCGAAGCTTACATTGTGGGCGAAGTTTGGGAAGATGCGAGAGAATGGCTCGACGGCACTCAATTTGACGGGGTAATGAATTATCTTTTTGCTGCACCGACTATTGCTTTTGCAGCGGGGGACAGGGTAGATTTAACTCAAATTGAAGGTCGTGCTTACCATCCCTATCCGCCGCTTTTTGCTAAAGAGTACGGCGACAAAATTCAGCAGGTGTTGGAACTGTACCCGTGGCCAATACAGCTAACTCAACTTAATTTGTTGGCCAGTCACGATACTGCGAGGTTGTTAACAATTGCAGGAGGCGATAAAGCTAGTGTCGAACTCGCAACTTTGCTGCTGTTAACTTTTCCCGGAGCTCCTAGCATTTACTACGGCGATGAAGTTGGTTTGCCCGGTGCTCTCGATCCCGATTCTCGCCGCAGTTTTCCCTTACAAGGTCACTGGGAACTTGATGTTTTAGATTATCACAAGCAGTTGATAGGTTTGCGGCACAAATACGCTGCCCTCCGCACTGGTTCGTACCAAGTTCTGTTTGCTGAGGGAACGGTTTACGTTTTTGCCCGAATTTTGGGGGATGAGGAAATAGTTGTTGCTGTCAATGTCGCGACAGAAGAAGCTAATATTAGCTTTGAGCCAGCTAATCTGAAATCTCCTCACGATAAATTGCTGTTTGGGAAAGGCGAGTTTGTTTGGAAAGGTGACGGGGAAACTCGGCATTTAGAATTGATGCTGCCGGCGCGATCGGGATTGATTTTAGGTTCGGATAATTAGTTCAGCAATTACGCAAGTGTCACGATCCAATTGACTTGTAGGGTGCGTCAGACCGATTGATGGACGGATGATCCAGGGTTTTGGCTCTGACGCACCTTACTAATTGTGACACTTGCGTAAGTTCTCTAGTTTAAAATGTAAGGTGCGCCCATAAGCACCCAGGGCTGTTTCATTCTCAGAAAAACCAGGGTTTTGTAGGGGCGGTGCCCCCGTGCCCGCCCAGCCGATAGACGAGCGGGTAGGGGTTTCAGATATCGGGGCAACCACGGGGGGATTGCCCCTACAAGAGAATGAAACAGCCCTGCATAAGCACCCTACTAAATTTAGAGATGCCGCAAGTTTTATTCTGCTGAAACTAATGCGGGTATTAGCACCGCATCAATAATATGGATGACGCCATTGTCAGCAAGAATATTGGAAGTGAGAACTTTAGCATCATTCACTTTAATGCCGTCAGAAGTATCAATTCCCACCACAGAACCTTCAACTGTTTCAGCAGAACTTAACTCAAGCAAATTCTCAGTTAGTACCTCGCCAAACAGAATGTGATAGGTCAGAATTTTCTTGAGCTTGGGTATGTCTTCCAGCCAAGACGTAATAGTATTCGTAGGAATTTTGGCAAATGCCTCATCAGTGGGTGCTAAGACGGTGTAGGGGCCCGGACTTTGCAATAAATCTAACAAACCAGCCGCTTCAATAACAGTCACGAGGGTTTTGAAAGAGCCGGCATTGGTGGCAGTCTCGACAATATCAGCCATGATGTTTTTCAGGAGTGCAAATAGCAGAAAATGAATCAGAGGCGACAATCATTTTAGCAATTTACAAATAGCAGAAAATGAATCGGAGGGATGATGATTATTTTAGTCATAAAAAACACTCGGCAAGTGGGAAACTCAGTGACTTCAGTCCTGAGAGGAAAACGACCCGGCGATTTCAAGCGCCGTGAATCTTCAAGTTCAAAATGAGTAATTGTAGCCATCTTTGTGATGAACAATTTTGCAGTATTTATGGCTAATCCCTTGCATCAATTCTGATGCCGAGATATTAAACGAACCCGTCGTTCTAACCGCAACTCGACCAACATATTCACCAATTTTCTTGCCACTGGTAACGACTGCTTTTACAATGTCGCCCGTTTGAAAACCTTTGACAAACTTGTTTCTCGGAACGTACCGAGATGGAAAGCCAAATTTGTCTGTGCGGCACATTTGACGAGTTCCGTGTCCAGTCGCCTTGATTAGCAATGGTTTACTCGTTACTACAGACAATGATTCAAGTTGACCGACACAAGCAGCATCAAGCCAATGAGTTTTAGGTAGTTGCAGTCGAGTACGATTAAACTTGGTCAGTCCACCTGAACCAGTTAAGACGGGCAACCCCGTTTCTTTCAGTCGAGAGAACAGCGCCCATCGAGTCGAATTCACGGCAGCAGCATCCTTGAGCGGACGTTTTGCTTGTGCAAGAATGTGCTTCAAAATGTCAGGTTTTTTGGCTAAGAATTGCTGAACATCTTGAGTACCTTTCTTCTGGTTGCACTTCTCGCAAGCAAGGCAGAGATTAGAAATTCGATTGCTTCCACCCTTGGCTTTTGGATGAACGTGTTCAACTTGCAAAGGTACGTTTTCAAGGTTGCAATAAGCACATTTCCTGTTCCATTTATTCAATAAATACTCGCGGATTTCGTACCCACATAAAATGCCTTGCTGGTACTCCAGTTCACTAATTTCTGGGTTTTCTAGTTGTTGTAGATCGAATCTGACAAGCTCTTGAACGATTAGACTGATTGGTGCAAGTCTGCGTAATTTGTTGACCCAAGTTAGGGTGGTTTCTACCCGGTGCTGCAAAGATGGTGCTAACCAACCTTTTTGGCGGGTACGGTTTAAAAACCTTGCTTGGCGGTAGCGAGTATGACGGTTTCGTCTTCCTCGACGCAGTGCGCGACGGGAATCAAGACTTGCTTTGATGGCTTGACCTCGATGAGTTAGTTCAGCGCCAAAAATTACTTTCTCACCTTCTAGTAAAGCGATGCCAGTAGTTTTAGAACCTGGATCTAACTTGAGACTAATTGATTCAATAGTTGCTGTTATCACCTTTTTGAGAATAATTGTGAATGGGAACCGTCTAAAAACAGCCGCTTTGCCGGCAGTTAACAACTTATGAGCCATTGAAGGCTTGCAAGGTGTTAGCGGTCTTTTGTTTGTATCAAGTACGAAAATAAAATTGGACATTGTTTCGTCCCTCCACTTGCGTGTAATGTTAGCTTCGCCAAGGTTATAAGAGCTTTTTAAACCTGCAACACTGCCGAGCGTGACTTTAAGACTGTTTAGTTGCAGATGACAGAGCAGGGAACTAGCTTCGCATTCGCCTGGTGTCGTGACTAAAATAACGTAGATTTCAAGAATCTTAGGCTGGTCAGCATAGCTTGCAATTTCTTACAAGCTCAGTCTCTTTAGAGCTGAGTTACTGACTATAAGTTAATTCGGTTGCCGACCCTGATGGCTCGGCCCGATCGACCTTTTTGGCTTATACTTGGCTCGCCTCCTCCCCCTTGCGGAAAAACTGCTTTAAAATCTCTCCGGGTTCTCTGTCCCAGGTGTCGATATGTTCGTAAATTAAGCCGTCTTTATCCAGTTTATAAGTAGAGTAGCCGTTAAAAAAAATCCGAGCTTTCCAGGGAACCCGCAGTGTCCCGCGAACAGTCCAATTTGCCACAATAGTATCAGGGGCTGTCTGACCTACGTCGTGGAGGTCGAAGTAAATCTCGTTAAAGAATAGCTGCCCGTGAAATCGCAGAGTCCAAAAGATAATGCGATAGTTGATTTTTCCTTTAAATTTGTTAACAGGGTCTTGAAAATAAACATCTTTTGTGTAGATGTCGTAGGAGATGTCTTTTTCAAAAAGCGTCGGGAGATCCGCTTTCAGGGTGTCTACTGCTTGTTCTACCTGCATTTGATATTCGATCGCGCTCAAACTACCACCTTGTGACAGTATTAATTTATGACTTTAAATGAATAATCTCGATCGGCAGCGGGAGGAGAAAAAAATTGATACTTCAACCAGCTCTAATCTTACCTCTAATTATATTGTCCCCCTCGGCCTTTCTGCTGACCCGGACTTGCGAACTCGAAACCTTGGCACAGATTTGACAGAACACCCCCACTCCTCTGACATTCTCGCAGAAATCAACAGCGGCAAGCTGTTGATGGTAGATAGCCGTCGCCGGAACGGCCTAATTTTGATTAAACGTTTCCACGCGGAGTTTGCCGGGCCTGGGGCTGCCGTTGGGGGCGCTTTTGATGTTGACTCTCAGCAGGCGATTCCCGTGGGCGATTTTTGTTTGGTTTGCCCTCAATCTCCCGAAGAAATACAGAAAGCTTTTGGAATTCGGCGGCAGTGGGTGCGGTTAATGGAACAGTTAACGGCAAAGCCAGCAGCTTTGGAACGCGCACAAATGGTTTTAACTCAGTTTGAACAATATTTGGATTGGGAAACGGTGGCACAAATTCCCGATGAAGCTTTGGCACTTTTAGTAGGCGTATTTCCTCAAACCATTCGGGCGGCACGGCAGATTGATAATTAAAAATGTTATTGCATCATTTTAGCCGTAGGTTGGGTTGAGGAACGAAACCCAACGCAACCGATGTTGATGTTGGGTTTCCACTATCGTTCCAACCCAACCTACGCAAGATTTGTTGCAAAATTAATATTCATCATTCCTGACCAACTTCATTGTCCCATTCAATCAGAACATTCGCGCCCCAATCCCTTGAATAAGAACCATCCTGCACATAGCGATGAAAACTGGAATATTCCCAATCCCGTGGTGCGGCAACTAATCCATGCTTGACCGGATTATAAGGAATGTAATCCACATGATTTGCAAAATCCACTTCATCTCTAATTTGATGCTCCCAAAACCGCCTCTGCCAGATAGCTTGCTCACCTTTTTTCAAACGAGATACTGAACGAGTTTGTTTATATTGCTCAGGACAATTACGACTGAAATAATTCTTGATCAATCGCCAGCGAGTTGAAAAATTAGCATCTTGATCTGGCAGCGTCCAAATACAATGGAGATGATCTGGTAAAACAACAATAGCATCAATTGTAAAGGGAAATCCACCTATAACATTGCGGAATGCAGCGCGAAGCAGCTCTACCATTTCGGGGTCAGAAAATAAGCGTTGGCGCTGATACGTAACAATAGTAAAAAAATAGGTAGCTCCGGGAGTTTTTAGACGACGATACTGCATGTGCTAAGCACTGATTTTTATAGTGTAGGTTGGGTTGAGGCACGAAACCCAACATTCTGTATAAGCCGTGGAGTTGAGAAACGAAACCCAACATTATTAATCAATTGGGTGTTTGGCAGAGCGAAGCGTAGGGTTCGCTATCGCTTAACCCAACCTACAGAATACCAGCTACAAGATCCACTCGGCATTCTGCAAAACGACTCGATAGCCATCTGGGTCTTCAAAGGTCACTCCATCTTTGTCCCAGTAGGGATTGTAGGAGTTTACAGGCTCAAATCCCATTGCTTTCATTCGCTCAACAGCCTGCTGCCATTCTTGTTGGTTAGGAAGGTAAAAGACGATAAGATTGTCTTGAGTTGGAGCGCCACCTACAATATGTCCCCGTTGATGGATGAATTCAAAGTGGTGGCTTTCTCCTGGCATCCCAACCATTACTCCGTCAAAACCTTCATGGTTTTCAAAACGATCGAGGATTTGCAGCCCTAAACCCTCTGTGTAGAAATGAACAACTCGATCGAGGCAATCCGTTGGACGAGCAACCCGTAAAACCTTTCCTTGAAGCATATATATCTTCTCCAAAGTTATTTTTGTGTTAAGCAGAAACTGGATACCGAATATTATGAGTTGTCAAAAAGTTCTCCTATGCGATCGACTGTCCGCTGATTTTCCTCCGGGCTACCCACCGTAATTCGCAAACCTCCCCCAGTATGCCTAATTAAAGTACCTCGCTCTTTTAGCTGCTGCATGATTTGTTTGTGTTCCTGTTCGGCAGATTCGCCCTCACGAGCTTTTACCCGCAGGTAAACGAAGTTAGCCGCACTCGGCCAAACTTGCAATTTTTGATGCTGAGTTAGCGCTGCAATTAATTTGGCTCTTTCTGATAGAGTTTCTGGAATAGTTGCTAGCAATAACTGCCGCTGCGCTAGAGCTAACTCGGCTGCGGTTTGCGAGAAACTGGGAAGGTTGTAGGGGAGGCGAATTTTTTCTAAGGTGGCTGTGAGTTCGGGATGGGCGATCGCATATCCGACTCTCATTGATGCTAGCCGGAATGCTTTGGAAAATGTACGTAAAATTATCCAATTCCGGTGATGGTGCAATTGGTCTGCTAAAGTATTTTGGCTGAATTCAAAATAGGCTTCGTCAATTACTACTAATATCTCTTCGGGTAAAGTTGACAACCATTCTATTTCATCTGGTGTCAAAGCATTGGCTGTGGGCGAATTGGGGTGAACGACAAAGACGGCGCGCACGGGGGGATTTTGATTTTGGGCTATCGCCCTTTTAGCCGCCTCGATATCGATTTCAAAATTCTCCTCTTTCCGCGGAGCACTCACAACGGGAATTCCGAGGGTTTGGGCGATTATTCCATACATCGAAAAGGTGGGATTCGCAACGAAAATAGAGCCTGCGCCGCCCAAGCAAGTAGCTATTAAGATGGATCTAATTAGTTCGTCGGAACCGTTGCCCACAGAAATATTGTCGGCTGTAATGGCGGTTTTGGGCAGTGTAACCCCCCCTAGCCCCCCCTTGTTAAGGGGGGGGACATTTAGGGATTCATTGACGTATTGGGCGATCGCCTCTTTGAGCGCTGCGTGGCCTCCGTCGGGATAGCGATTTGTCTCAATTAACTGCTGGTAAGTCCAAGCTAGCTTTTTTTTTAATTCTTCTGGCAAGTCGTAGGGGCATTCATTGGTATCGAGGCGATCGATCGCACTTTCCGAGTGCGCTGATTCTCCTGATGTGCCGCCCGGATGGGGAGTGTATGCGGTAAGTTCGGCTAAATCTTTTCGGATAAAGGGAAGCATGGTATAATTTACGACTTTTTATTTTAGATTATCTGCTTAGAAGCATCTGAACTTAGCATAGAGCTTGTTCTATCTCGAAAGCAAGAGGAGAGGGGGATTTAGTTTCTGTCGATCGATTGATGCGTCGGCTGTAACAAATTGATTATTTTGATAAAGTAACTGCTGATATTTGGAGACCGAGTATGAAAGTTAAGCCTTCCGATTTATCTAAAAATGCCGCCGCTACCCTCATAGCTTTGAGTTTGGCTGTTCTCCCTTCAGCTATGCCTGCCTCAGCTCAAACCGAGTCAGCTCCGGCACAGAACAATACTGAGTCTAATGGAGTTGTTCTAGACACCACTCCCCTTCAAGAAAGCAAGGAAGACAACAATCATTGGGGTGCTTTGGGTTTGTTGGGCATCCTCGGTTTGGCGAATCTCTTTCGCAAGGATGAACCCAAACGCTACCGCGATCCGATGGGCGAATAATTTTTTAAACTGCCATCGCACCAGCCAAAAACCCAATCAACCGTCGTGGATTCAGAAACCGGGTTTTTTACCTAAAGACTGGATTATTGCCTTTAATCCAACCAAAAAATCCGGTTTCTTTGATATTATTGATGGCCATTTTAGCCACAAAGTTTATTCAATCGCGCCACAAAGCAATCCCGCCCAATAAACCGCTCACATTGGGTACTATTTTAACCTGTGGCGGTAACTCAACAGCAATCTTTTTAGTATTGCCGCCGCCGATGTAAATGCGATCGCAATTAAAGAGATTTTGCAGATAGGTGAGCGCTTTTTCCAGACGGCGATTCCATCTTTTGGAGCCCACTGTATCTAATGCCGATCGCCCTAATTGCTGTTCGTAAGTTTCCCCTTTGCGAAACGGGTGATGTCCTAATTCTAGATTTGGCACCAAGATACCATCGACAAATAAGGCAGAACCGAAACCGGTGCCAAGGGTAATTACTAATTCTACCCCCGTCCCAGCAATTGCTCCCAATCCTTGAATATCGGCATCGTTAGCCACTCGCACAGGTTTTCCCAAGCGATCTTTGAGGGTAGTTTCTAGGTCAAAATCTATCCAAGACGGATCTAAATTCACTGCGGTTTTGATGACGCCTAGACGCACGACACCGGGAAAACCGACGGATACTCGGTCAAATTCCCCTTGTCCGCTTGCTAAAGAGGCGATCGCCTCTAGTACGGGTTCCGGTTTCGGTGGTTGAGGCGTTTCTAAACGGCTGCGTTCCGTTTGGGGCTCGCCTTCATTGTCCAAAACCATAACTTTGATGCCACTTCCGCCAATGTCAACGGCTAGGGTGCGAGTCGATCGATCTTGTTCAGTCATTTGAGTGTTAAGACTTGCAAGTTGGTCAAATTTTAATTTTTGAATTGGCAAAACTTTTGATCGCTTCCCACATTTCCGCTAGGACATTTCCCAAAGAATGATCGTCTTCTAATTCAATTAATTGCACCCAGGGACGGTTAGCGGCAAAATCTCTGCTAGCGTGAACCGGTATTATTGTATCATGCTTCCCGTGGAGAATTAACGTAGGCACGGATCGCATTAATTTTTCTTCAGGGTATTGAGCCATATCTGCCACAAACTGATAATTCAGCGGCAGATAACCTTGTTCGCCGTAGTGGTAAACGGGCAAATATTTCTCAGACTGCCATTTTTCTAACTGTTGCTGTCCCAACAGCGGCAGCCAGTGGGAGATAAAGTCAAAAGCCGGTGCTAACAAAACTATTTGTTTTACGGACAATTGTCGATCGGCCAACCAAGCCGCTGTCAGCCCCCCAAAACTAGACCCTATTATTGTAACTCCGCCTAATTCTTTTACCTTTTCTGCCGATTGCGAGGATTGGGTTTGCAGAAAGTCTGTTTCTATTTGCTGCAACTGACGGGTGAGGGTGAGGCCGGAAAAATCGTTTTGATTGAGATCTGGAGTTTTTAGGTCAATTCCTACGGAAGAAAAGCGCTCTCGGAAATATTTTGCCTTAAGGGAATCGGGACTTGAAGCAAATCCGTGTAAATAAATGTAACTCGAATCGTTCTGTAGATTCATCCAGAAATTTTTATGAGACTTCTTAACTAATTATTTTAACTTAAAATGAGTTATTAAATAAAAAAATAAGACCCTAAGTAGATGAACATATTTACTGATTATCCCAAGAGAGAAATCCATCGCATAGACTTGAAATCGCTTACTTTTTAGACAAATTATCCGAAGAGAGAAAGCCATCGCGTAGATTACAGAAAACCAGCGTTTATCGATGCCTGTATTTATTGATTTATACCTGCTTACAATGAATCGCAGAGTGCGAATTACGCACCCTGCAATTCACTCTAAACTACTCGTCAATTACTGCGGTTTTTGACCGTTTTGCATCCGGTTTTTAGCATTTTGTCGGCGCTGCTGCATCAGTTGAGCTAATTGGCTACGTTGTTCGGCAGTGAGCACTTCTCGCATTGCGAGTGTAATTTCAAATTGCACCTCTTCCAACTGCTGCCTCAATCCCATTATTTGACGGTGTTTGTCGCGTATTTGGCTGGCATTTTCCTTGCCGGACATCATCGTTTCCAATTCTTGTCTGGCTTGGCGGACTGCTTGCATTCGCTGGGAAACTTGGTCTTTGTAGCGATCGCGCACTGCCTGCATTTGCTGCTTTTGGTCTGCGCTTAAATTAAGTTTCTCGAACATCCCACCTTCCCTGCCAGCGGGTCGATTGGGACGCTGGTTTTGTGCAATTGTTTCTGGTTCTAGGGGATTGGGAACTGCTATTGCTGCGGCTGTGCTGCCGAGAGTCAGCATTAAAACGGCTAGGGCAGAAATACGACGAATTGACATGAAAATTACCTCTTTGATATTACTTATTTGTGGGCGGTTCACTGTCAGCACCAGGGCTGAAAGTCAACCAGTCTGTTTGTGAGCGATCGGTCATATTTTCTTGGGGAGAATCATGGAGGACACCCTCCCAGTTAGTGACTAAAAATGCTTCTAACTTAGCTGTTTCCTCATCTGGCAATTGTGCAGTCTCAAACGGACGGTAGCCAGACCAAAGAACTAGCAAACCAGCAGCAATCGCAGACGACACAGCCCACTTAGAAACAGATGATACTTTTAACCTGTCATTAGACTTAGGTGACGTAGTTACTCGCGTTTTTTTGCGGTGGGTTTCATGGAAAACACTCGCCTGATTACTTTCTATTGCTGCTAAAATTTTTAGCTCTAAATCTGGTGCAGATTCAGGAATATTTGGGCGATGTTGCTTCAAGAAATTAACTAACTCTTGGTCGCTGCTTGGGTTATTCATAGCTCGCTGACACCTTCTTTTTGCAAAAATTGCCGCAGAGAATTTCGGGCATAAAACACGCGAGATTTGACGGTTCCCGCAGGCAGTCCCAAAATTTGGGCTACTTCTTTTTGCGGGATGTCTTCTAAGTCGTGCAGCACCAAAACGCTGCGGTGTTCAAAGCTCAATTGCTCCAGTCCCCGTTGCACTAAATCTTGATAGTGCAACTGCATCAAGTCCGATGTGTTATCTTTGAAAATAACCCGATCCATTGTTTCTTGATTTTTGAGTTGGGAGTCAAAAGAATGCTGTTTAGCAAATGCTTGTCTTTGGTCGGAAGCCACATTCCACGTGATTCGATAAAGCCAAGTAGAAAAGTTTTCCTGGTGCTTGAGTTTGGGCAATCCTTTCCAGACTCGCAGGAATACTTCTTGTGCTAAATCGTCAAGAAGTGAGGGGCCGCAGAGTTGGTAAAGGGTTGACCTGACTTTGTGTTGGTACCGTTGGTAAAGGTAGCGAAAGCAAGTGCGATCGCCCTTTAAACATTGAGCAACTAAGTCCGAGTCGGAACAGTCATCGGTTAAAACATTGGCTGACACAGCTAACACCTGTGAAGTCTCCCCCACCAGTTCGTTATCTGAAGTGTTTAGACAGGGCGATCGCAAAAAAGGTTCAAAGGATTTAAAATTTTTTTTCGACGAGGCGGCAGGTAGGGAAACGGCACTGCCGTGTCCTGATTTTTCCTGTAATTAACGGGTTCCGAGGTGTAAACCTGGGAACCCAGATCCAGAGTCCCAGCCTTGGTTGAGAAAATGGACGCTCTGACTCGCCCCAGAAGCGTTACTTTTACAAGTGATTTAGAAAAGCTATGTATAGCGGTTATCAATTAAGGGAGGTACAAGTTTAGATTGAATAACTGAATAGTTGGGGAATTTACGAATCAATTAAAAAGTCCTCAATACCCCAATTTAAAATCTAAATCTGTACATTATCTACCTGAGAAAAGCTATAGTAGGCTTAGCGCTTTTATTGACCTGAGAGTTTGAGGCGATCGCCTGCCGGTGATATTGCTCTATCCAGGATTGAATTGCCAATTTAAATTCAGCTTTTTGTGCGTCTTGAATTCCTTTTGGATCGAAGCGATCGCAATAATGAATCTCAATCAACAATGCTAACTCTTCGAGACAATATAACTCCGGTTTTTCTTTTTTTAACCTCTCGATCCAATTTTTAAAAGACTCGGAAGGATGGCGAATCAATCCAGACTCATTTAAAGCCTGTTCGATTAAATAAAATTCCGATTTCGGACTCAACGAATCTTTGTTATAAATAGCTTTTAGCCAGCTTTGTTTCTTAGATAAAAGGCGTACATTTTTCTTAAAATTAGGATTACACCTCCAGAAAAATATTAAGATCAGCAGGATGACTCCCCCATACTTCAATCCATTGCTACCTGATAAATATCGCAACCCCAGCAAAATTTCGTAACTCAATAGCGACCATAAATCAGAGATAAATGCCCCTGGGGGAGCAGCAGCATCCTCCATGCTTTGCCAATCAGAAGGCGTAGCATCAAAAGCTTGCCATTTTCCCGCGATATAAGCCAAAGTCCAAGCATGAGCATGGCGACTTCTTACAATATACTGGTTCTCCAAAGAACTAAATTCGTGAACAGAATATCCAACAGCATAACGGGCTGGAATACCGAGTTTTCTCAGGAGAAGTGTCGCAGCAGTAGCAAAATATTCACAATGTCCAGAGCGAGTGTTCAGTAAAAATGTTGATAGAGGCGTAGCATCATTATCTTGGCCCCTAAGCTTCAGTGAATAAACGAAATTTTTTAGGAAAAACCACTCTATTTTATCTAAAATTTGTGGTGGAGACTGGCCTTGAATATCCATTTGGCTGAGGACTTTATTCAGTGCAGCCATTTCTGATTTTGGTATTTGCAGGTCGTCTGCTGTAGGCGGGCTATCTACAGAAAAATTATTATTAAAGTAGCTTCGATAAGCCAGCCTATCAACTTTTCCTACCACTTTAATTGTGCCATATTTATTCTTTTCCATCTGACTGACAGGCAAGGCGTCAATTTTAAAAGTTCCATCTGGCAGCTTTAATAAACCTTGGTTGCCTTGGAGTGTAGCCGAAATAGTAATCGTTGATGGATTCGGTAGTTGGTCGCCTAAATCCCAAGTTGTGCCATTAGTCTTTGGTTGTACGGGAACAAAGTTAGGATTTAAGGCGAGCCACAGTGAAGAGTTGTAGCGATTATAAGTGGCTTCTCTTAGCAGTCGGGGAGGAGTCTGTTTAGCTTCAGGAGCAACTCTAAAAATAATTTCATTTGACTGTTTTAATAATCCCACTGATCCGATGTTCGTTTGTTTTTTCAAAAAATCTGTTTCTTGAGAATTCCCATTACTAAGCCATGAGATTGCTTGCTGTTCTACTGCTAGGTGAAGTTGGTGCAGACCCATCTGTCCTATAAATCCTATACTGCCAGCAATTAACATCAGACCAAGCCAGAGAATAGATGAAAATCTTTTCGTTCTCACCGACCACAAAGCAATAGCTGTTAATGCAAATATCCCAGCATAAAAAGATATCTCTCTACTATTCGTCGCACTAGCGGATAGCAGACAACAGATAAAATATGGATAATTTAGATTCACCATCAAGGGGTTAAGTGGTGCTTTTTTTGTGGCTTTGTTTAGCCACAAAAACATTAGGCGTATATCCAGACTTTCCTTGAGAGAATATACCTGAGCAGCTACCAGTGGAAACAATACACCAGGAAGCCACTGCAACAAATTATATATCAAGTAAATAGAGCGGTTGGCGACCAGGAGATAAACCAGCAAACAGCACAAAAAAATCAGGCAGAAATTAGCAATGCGCCTAAAATCACTAGCTGAAAAATCCCACCGATAAGGCAACCAGCTAGCTGCCTCTAAAATCAGAGCAATTGGCAAAGCAAAAAACCATAGTCCCGTCTGCCAGCCCCAAAAAATTACACTAACACCCAAAAGAAACACTGGCATTTTCATAATTTCATTAACTCCTCTTGTATTTGACCTAGCTTTAAAATATGGCAGCTTGTTAAGTCATCTTTAATCAACTCTAAATTTAAGCTATCTAATTTAGCGTCTCGCTCTGTTAAAATTAAAACTAAGGTATGGATACCGCGACTTCTTAAATAATTTATTAATCTTTTTCTAGGTTCGTCCCAACACAAAAATATACAAATACAACCGCTTAGCAGAGAGATTTTCTTCATTAAAACTGAGGTGAGGGAGTCAAAAACTTTATCCTGACAGGCACCGACGGAGGCGAGAATTTCTAGCATTTTATCAGTAGAGTTTAGCCCTCTACCAAAGGTAAAACAATAAGCTTCTTGAACTACAAACATCAAATCCAATAAGGATTCTTGAGTCTGAACTTCATAGGATAATGAAGCAGCGATTGAAATTGCCTCTTCTAAAATTTCACTGTACTTTACACTTTGAAATGTATCCAAAATTAGGGCGTGCCTCACAAAAAATTCATCCTGTTCTTCTTTAACCATTGGCTTACCTGCTTTTGCCCAACTTTTCCAGTGAATTTTTCGTAGCGGATCTCCCGGTCGATAATCCCGCAGAGACCTAAATTCCTCGGAATCTCCTACGGATGAAGCTAATGTTACGCCACCTGATTGATATCTTCTTGAGCCAGGAAGCTGAATTGGTGGTAAATGATATAGTTTGGGTAAAATTAACATAGATTGGGGCAAGGAATTTGTTTTACAAGCATTCCAAATCCCAAAAGGATCTGACCTAGTAACTGTTAGACCACTGAGGCGGATAACACCTCTGCAGGACGGCGTGATTTCACCTACCACTTCTGTTTTGCTATTGGGTGGAAGAGGAGGCAATTCTATGACTTTAGCTGTGGCGCATTGTTTTCTATAAATCAGCCACAGCCAACGATAATAGCCGAAGTATTTATCCAATGAAGTGCGCTGTTCTTCACCCGGTTCAGGTGTTTCTATAAATTCTTGAAAACTTGGGAAGGTGTCGGCAAAATTTTCCCACAATTTCAGGTTATTTTGACTGTGGCTAGTTTTGTTATGAATGAGTATACGGTATTTTAAAGTGACTCCAACAGTTGCAAACTTTGGCAAAAACCGTACTGCATTGAAGCGGAAGCGAAAAAATTTACTAAAAATTATGGCTATTCCTATAATTGACAACAGGAAAGTAAAGATTTGATAAGTCACAGTCTGATTAGTATCTAATCCTAAAATTCCCGCTAAAAGCGTGCAGCTAAGCACTGCTAACCCATTGTTGGTCAATCGCTTCTTTCGCGAGCGATTTACACGCGCACAGAAGCGAAAAATAGCGTAGAAAAAACGTTTCATTTTTTAGGCGGGTACAGGAATAGATTTGATAATTTCTTCAACTACACCTGGGGCCATTCTACCAGAAAAACGCGCTTGAGGTTCCATTACTAGGCGATGAGCGATGACTGATACCGCCTGTTCTTGAATATGTTCTGGCGTAACAAACTCATAGCCATCGAACAAAGCTAATGCTTGAGCAACTTTCATTAAAGCTATGGAAGCTCTGGGACTCGCCCCTAGTTGTACGCCTTCGGCTGAGCGAGTTGCATTCACGATATCTACGAGGTAACGTTTCAATTCTTCACTAATCCTAACTTGCTTTACCTGCTGTTTTAAGCTAATTAAATCCTCTAAATTAACGCAGGTTTGAAGTGTATCAATAGGATGTTGATGGATTTGGTCTCCGAGCAGGTTAACTTCGTCTTCTGGCGAGATGTAGCCTAGACTAAATTGAACGGCAAAGCGATCCATTTGGGCTTCAGGAAGTGGATAAGTGCCACGAGATTCTACTGGATTTTGAGTAGCAATGACAAAAAATGGGTCTTTAAGTTTGTGTAAATTTCCGTCAATGCTGACTTGAAATTCGGCCATTGCTTCTAGGAGGGCGGATTGGGTTCGCGGTGATGACCGATTGATTTCGTCAGCCAAGACAATATTAGCAAAAATAGGCCCTTCGTGGAAATGAAACGTGCGTTGATTGGGGTCGAGCATGGATATGCCCAAGATATCGGATGGCAAAAGGTCAGGTGTAAATTGAATGCGTTTAAAGCTGACATCGACAGATAAGGCTAGGGCTTTAGCTAGGGTAGTTTTACCTGTACCGGGATAATCTTCTAGGAGGACGTGCCCGCCACTCACAAAGGCTGACAGCAATTTCCTGATTGCTGCTGATTGCCCTTTCACCACTTTTTGAATGTTGTTGGAAATCCTTTGATAAATTTCTCTGCCCGACTGAGCGTGATTTTCTGTAATTGCTTTATCCATTATTTATTGTGTTCGTAGCGTCCGGTTACTGTCCCGCTGATTGGCTTCGCTAGATTTAACTATTTACAGCATTTTTCCAATATGTATAAGTTTTTAAACCAATACTTTTTTGATTTTCATTATATATCTCATCCAAACACCTGAAAAGAGCTAAAGCGTAATTTTTCAATCCCAACTCTGTCAAACTTGTGAGAATCCTAGTCAGCCGCAGGTAGTTGTGATTAAATTGTTCAATCCACTCTCTTTTCCTTGACAAATATTCTGGGGACTTGGCAATTACAATTTCTGCGTTTTCCCCTTCGCGGCATTCCAACCCGTAAAACCCCAGCATGACTTTTAGAGATTTGACTAAGCGACTTCTTAACTCTTCACTTGTTCTAAAAGCTTGAATAACCTCATCATTTAAAGTAGGAGCACTGGAATTAAAGCGGCTCTTTTCTCTCAGCGGAAACAGCCATTGAATGTAATTGTGCACGGATTCCAGCTTCTGGTAATCCCACGACCAAATATCCTCGATCGCCCGACCTTGTGAATCAGGCTGCTGGCCGAGATAGAATGCTAAAATTTTGTTTTGTTTGGTTGAATTACTCATTAATCCCTTTACGGGCGGGCAGGATGCCCACCCCACAATAAAATTTAATTTTTCTGTGGAACAGGCATCCTGCCTGTTCTGGAAAATGGTGCAATATCTGAATTTTAACTGACTTTAGGCTGTTAGGCAGGGGTTTAAACCCCTGGCTGCTTCGCCCGCTTTACCGCAGAGTCACAAACTCTTCACCAGTCGATGGGTGAATGCCAATAGTCGCGTCGAAGTCTTTCTTCGTAGCTCCCATATTAACAGCGATCGCCATTCCTTGAATAATCTCCCCCGCGTCTTTCCCAACCATGTGCACGCCCAAAACTCTGTCCGTATTAGTCTCAACAACTAACTTGACAAAAGTCTTCTCATCTGCACCTGTCAAAGAATGAAACATCGGTCTAAACTTGGCTGTATAGCACTTAATTGATTCGGGAAACTTGGCTTTAGCCTCCTCTTCTGTTAAGCCAACTGTAGCTGCTTCCGGCTGGGAAAATACCGCTGACGGGACATTTTCGTGAGTGATTGCTCTCGGATTGTTGCCAAATTCAGTATCTGCAAAAGCGCGTCCTTCGGCGATCGCAATTGGCGTTAAATTGATGCGGTTGGTGCAATCTCCGACTGCAAAAATGTGCTGCTGACTGGTGCGGCTGTCTTTGGTAACGGCGATCGCACCTTTATCGGTTTCTACCCCCGCATTTTCTAAACCCAATTTTTCTAAATTTGGTAAGCGCCCGGTAGCGGACAAAAGCGCGTCTACTATTAGCGTTCCTTCGGATTTTCCCGACAGAGTTAATTTTAAACCTTCTGGGGTTTTCTCAATGTGGTTGATCGAGCTTTCTGTCAAAATGTTTATTCCGTGCTTACTCATTCCTTCTTGCACGTTAGCGCGAATTTCTTCGTCGAAGTAGTGCAGTATTTGATCGCGCCGGATGATTTGAGTTACTTGGCTTCCCAACCCGTTCATAATGCAAGCAAATTCGACACCGATGTAGCCGCCACCCCAAATTGCCAACCGTTTTGGCTGCTCTTTTAGTAGGAAGATTTCGCGAGACGTAATCGCGTGTTCGATGCCGACAATTGGGACTCTTTGCGCTTCTCCGCCCACTGCAATTAAGATTTTAGCTGCGGTAAATTTTTTGTCACCAACTTCGACGGTATGGGGGTCAATAAATTTGGCGTATCCTGAGATTAATTCGACTCCGGCTTTTTCAAGAAAGCTGATGTGCAGTTTGCTCAGCCGCCGCACTTCTGTGTCTACCGTGGTGACGAGTTTTTCCCAATCAAAGCTGCTTTCAACTGGACTCCAACCGTAGCCCACCGCATCTTCGTAAAGGTGCGAAAATGTTGAGGCGTACACCATGAGTTTTTTGGGGACACAGCCGCGAATTACGCAGGTTCCGCCTACTAAGTCATTTTCGGCGATCGCCACTTTTGCGCCGTAGGATGCTGCTCGCTTGGAACTCGCCAATCCGCCGGAACCCGCACCTATCACAAACAAATCGTAATCGTATGTCATAATTGTATTTACCTAAAATCTCCAACTTACCAAGTTTACGCTTAAATTTTCTTAATGATAGCTCAAAAATTTTGCCTTTAAGAACTTCTGATCGCTACATACATAGCTAATTGAGGGGTAAAAAAACGGGGGACTAGCCGATATTTGGTTATAGGATAGCCCCAAAATGCCATCTGTGATGAAAAGTTTAGCCGTATAAGAGCAGGTGGCCTCACTCGGGAGCATCTCATATTTGTAAAAAAACTTCTTCTAGCTCCCTCCTTCTTCCTCTTTCCTACTGCCTTCTGCCTCCTGCCTCCTGCCTCAAAACTCCAATTTCTAGCTTGGCTGAAAAAGTGAGATGCTCCCCCTCACTCAACCCTACCTGCTTACTGGTATTGTCAGATTCGTTAACTCTGCCCCTACTTTGACTCGGTAGATTGAGCTGGCTCTGTATTCTGATCCTTTGACGCTGTATCATCTGGTTTTTGGATTTGCTTGAGATGAATCTCATTCACCTGATTGATAAAGTTTTCTATTGCCATTTTTGTCATTTGTTGATGTTGGGCTGCGTCGGCTACATCATAGCAACGATAAGCTGGAGTCACTCCTAATACAAATTTCTCCTGTTCCGCTTCTAACAATTCCACAGCCGTGTTAGCAGAAATCCAATTCTCCTGAAAAGGAAAGGAGGTAACTATACTGGCGACTATCGAGGCGACAGCGGGACAAATTACGGGCAGCCATTTGAGCAAAGATTGACCTGGTTCCAATTTGTCTACCAATACTAAAATTGGTGTGACTCCCGAGAAAATCACGGTTGCCAACTGGAAAGTATAGTAAATATTTCTCGAAGTCTCTCTGGTGTTTTTATAGTCGTCAATCAACTCCTGGCAATATCGTAAAGCCTTTTCTCTCACCGGGGTAATCGAATTGTTATCCGAAACATTATTCGGATTTAAGAGGTAATTATATAGTTCCGCTTTTCTTCGGATTTCTAACTGATTAGCATTATTCCTAGAGTTGTGAGCCAATTGCCTATTGGTCAGGAAGAGAAAAATAAAACTAGAGAGAAAAACCGATCCCAAAATAACGATAAGTTGATTGTCTGGAAAAACTCTGGTAAGGAGGCACGCACCCACAAAAGCGGCTATGGATAAATACTCAACAATTTTCAGGAAAGATAACATTTGTGGACTCGATGAGACTGTATTGGAAATCTCGGTCTGGTTTGTATCCGCAGAAGTAGTCATTGGTTTGTACTCTGTTTGGCGATCGGACACAAGTTTAGCCTATTTGGGTGTCTATTTCACCCAAGCCCTGTCAACTTGGTGAAGAAGGCCCTGAAACCCTTGAAAAGTTGTTGATGGCGATCTTTAAATATTCCTTGTATAACAGTAGATGACCAATAAACTGGGTTTATTGGTCATCGCCAACGGGTAGGATGAGGTAAAGCAGGGCGAGCGTATTTTGACAGTAGTTGCCATAAGCACCCTACAGAGAGAGTCAATCGATTTTAGATTTTAGATTTTAGATTTTAGATTTTAGCATTGACCCCACGGATAAATTCGGGGGTTCCTTTATCGGATACAGGTTTTTTATTTCTGGACGCATGAATCCGGGGACTTGTATCCTGGATGCTTTCGGTCACTGCATAAATAGTATAGATTTTTTGGCTCTGCTGAATTTATGTATGATTTTGCCTGTAGGGATAATTCTAAGTCCTTACACCGTCAGCGGTGGGGCAATCACGGGGGGATTTCCCCTACAAATTTTATACCCCATTCAGCAACGCCGATTTTTGTTTCCACTCCGACTTTACCTCCCAGTTGGTGTCAAAGTATTCACTTTGATTTGAATATAGATTTTCTGTTCATTAGCATCGAAACAGCCGTCACCCCGATCGCCAAAACCGATGGGAAGTGTTAGCTTAGTAGTTAGTTGTGTCGATCGCACAGAAAAAAAATGCCTGAACTACAAACCGATACATACCAAGACCTCGACCCGCAAGTCCTCTCAAAGCCCGTTGTTGTCGGTCTGGAAGAGGTAACAAAAGTTTACGGGATTGGCGACCTGGAAGTTCGCGCCTTAAACGGCGTCAGCTTGACCGTAAGACAAGGAGAATATTGCTCGATTATGGGCGCATCGGGTTCCGGCAAATCTACAGCTATGAATATTATCGGCTGTCTCGATCGACCTACGAGCGGCAGTTACTACTTAGACGGCGTAGATGTCGCCCAAATGCCCGAATCAGAATTAGCCGGAATTCGCAATTTAAAATTAGGTTTTGTCTTCCAACAATTTCACCTGTTGCCTCAATTGACAGCCTTAGAAAATGTCATGTTACCGATGGTATATGCCGGCATTCCCGCAGCAGAAAGACGCGAACGCGGAGTAGATGCTTTAACGAAAGTAGGCCTGGAAAGTCGCCTGCAAAACAGACCGAATCAACTATCAGGAGGACAGCAGCAGCGCGTAGCCATCGCCAGGGCTATTGTCAACCGTCCCGTGTTGTTGCTGGCTGATGAACCTACAGGTGCATTGGATACAAAAACTACTCAAGAAGTAATGGATATTTTTACAGAATTCAACGAAAGCGGCATGACTGTTGTTATGGTAACGCACGAACCGGAAGTAGCGCGCCAAACTCGCCGCGTTGTCTGGTTCCGGGACGGTCAAGTTATTCACAATAATCTCAACCCGGAAGAGCTTTCACACGCGGTATTTTAGTATAAAAGTCCGCCAAAAGCGAACAGAAAATTCGGCGATTGAAATCGCTTCTAGACAAACAAAGTCCGCCTACGCGGACTGAAGAATCAAGAAAGTATTATTTCTATCCAAGAGGGCTTTAGCTATTAGACAGGGGTTTTCAACCCCTGGCGGACTAATACACAAAACGCCAGATATCTGCTTAATGAAAAGCACTGGGAAAAGCTTCCCAAACTCGATCGACAAAATCTCTAAGTTGCCGAGATGCGATCGCACCATCCTTTTTTTCAGCATCCAGAGAGTGCAACTCAGTCAACAGTGAAATTACCTCAGTATCAAAAGCCTCCCGAAACAAGCTCAGCGGCCAAAGCAAATCAGCACCATCCCGCAAATCCGATAAAGTGTATTCTGCCGATAAATCTTTCCCCCACGCCGATACAACTAACATCAAAGGGCGCACCCAACAAACTTGACGTGCCTCAACCACTTGGATCACCTCGGAATGGAGGCACGCATCTCCACATTCTAAACTGACAATTTGACCGGGCTTAAAGTTCAAAGCAAAACCCATAGATTCTGACATTGCATAGCAAAAAATTACCACTGTATTCAACAGTCGTAACAAATATTATAGCACTTTTTAGTAATATGAGATGCGTGATTGGTCATTGGTGATTACTAGCTGACTTACCTCACTTACTTGAGAACAACTGACAACTGACAACTGACAACTAACAACTTTCATCAAGCTTTTTAAGATCCATTTCGAGCTGGGCACTCAACAATCGTGCTTCTTTTTTACCACCGCCACCATTGGCATAATCCGCCACGCAAATCGGAGCACCGATCGCAATTTTTACCTGACAACCCCATTGAGGAATGCGCGGGCGATAGCGGATACTCATCGGTACAATTTTCACCCCCAAACCCGGTTTGCTCAACTCTGCTTGCATTGCCAAACGCGCCAATCCAGGCTTAATCGGGTGAACTTCGCCATCCTGAAAAATACCGCCTTCGGGAAAAATCACCAACATTTCTTTGTCGAGGAGTAGTTCCACGCCGTAACGGAGACTGCCAATTGCCGGATGCTTGAGATCCACAGCAAACCCCCCCAAATTTCTGATGAACCAACCTTGCAGTCCTTTCACTTCATCAGCAGTTACCATAAACCGCAAATCGCGTCCAGTCACCATCTGTCCCGTTGAATAAGGCATCATCAGGGCATCCCACCGGGAGCGGTGCGTAGGGGCTAAGATGACAGGCCCGTCTTTCGGCAAGTGCTCCTGTCCGGTTATCTCAATCTTGCCAAAATGAAACGGTAGGACAACATAGTGACCTAGCGGATAGAGCAAGGAGGTTAACCAAGGAGAAACGCGAGAGGTATTAGATGCTACCTTGGCAGGCATGGGCTTCACTAGAGATGATTTACTGGACTCAACGGCGATCGTGGCGGTGTGGCGCATAGCAATTAAGCTGCCTTATCGAAATATAAAGTCTAAAGTAAGTTGTTGGACAAATCTTTAGTTTTTGGCTCAGGACAGTTTTGCTATTGGCCTTGTGCAGATCGAGCGATCGCGCCCGCAAGAGATAATCTGTCACAGGTAAAACCTCAGCCAACCGGACAGCACTAATGCAGAGCAGTCGGCCGCCTGGAAAGCTTGATCGGGCAATTACGGATCTATTATTTCAGTTAAAGGATCAATTTCAATTAAACATCGCCCCGAAGAGAGTAAAAAATTTTACCGGTTAATTTTTCCGGCGTGCTTCAAACCAAGAAAGCAACTGCTCGCGGCAAACAGACTCCATAATACCGCCGAGCACCTCTAATCGGTGACACGAATGCGCGCTATCTGGAATATTAGCCGCAGTCCGAATCGTGCCAGTTTTCGGATCATCTGCTCCGTATACCAGCAGACCAATCCGAGCTTGGACGATCGCACCCGCGCACATCGGGCAAGGTTCCAGCGTTACGTAGAGTGTGCATTGGTTAAGATGCCAGTCTTGCAAAACTTTGCCGGCCGCCCGCAAAGCCAAGATTTCAGCGTGAGCAGTCGGATCGCAATCTCGCTCTCGCCGATTTTGCGCTTCGGCAATCAATTTGCCAGTACCGTCAACAATTGCAGCACCCACGGGTACTTCACCAGCATCACCGGCTGCTTGCGCCAGTTCCACAGCCCTAGTCATCCAGCGTTTGTGAATAAAATAAGTAGTCTCACTAATAGCCAACGGCTCAGCTTTATAATTCACGTCATACCTAAGTTACAGAAAAACTTAAGATCGATATAGAAAGTTACATTACAGCTTAATCGAGAGTCTTTAATTATGGACACCACTACGATTACCACTGAAATTGTTGAGCTGTTGTGCCGCATTAGTCGGCAAAAGCTGCGCGAACAAGATATCACTCCTTTGGTAGTGTTTCTGACTGCTCTGATTTCCATCCTGCGCGGAGTGATGATTATTGACAGGACGATCGCAGTTGAAGAAGAAGAACGGCTGCAAAAGACTCTCAAAGCCTTTGCCAGCGGCGACCGCGATCGGATCGAACTAATTCAGCGCCTTGTCAAAGGAGTATCGAAACAGCAGGTTTACTTCAACCCCACGGAATTGCTAACCCTGACAGCTTTGTTCTCAGAATCTGAAAAACTGTTGCTCATCGGTTCCGGCTACGAAATGTCAGCGGCCGACGGACACATCGATATGCGGGAGCAAATGTACTTACAGTCGATCGCAAATCGGCTCGGCCTCGACTCCAGACACATTGCAGTCATAGACACTTTATTTACTAAAGAAGGAACCCTCGACTCAGAAGCTTTTGCCGAAGTTAAAGCTTTACTCGATCCCAGCGAATTCGAGTCCCGCGATCCGGTATTTGGCAAAGCAGCAAAGCACTTGCTGAGTATTTTACTCCGCCAATAATCCAGCCCCTATAATTTTTTGGGCAGTACAAAGTAGTGAGAGAGGATTTCGAGGATTTGACGCTGTTTCCAATTGAGATGGGAATTGGGCGCTCTTACCCTCAAAAACCGGGTTGGTTAACCCCTACCAAGAGCGCTGCACGGCGTATGTTGGTGAAAAACCTGGTTTCTGCCTAAGTCCCGCTTTATTTTTTTGGCAAGAGTCGATCGACCCTTGTATCCCATTGAACCGAATCCCTCTAAAATCTAAAAGCGACTTGTCGCTGCCTTGATTGACTCAGCTCAATCTCCAATCTCAAATTGATTGATTATGCAAATTGAATGGCAAACCGCCAAAACCTACGAAGACATTCTGTATCACAAAAGTGGTGGCACCGCCAAAATTACCATCAATCGACCTCACAAACGGAACGCTTTCCGTCCCAAAACCGTGCAGGAACTGTGCGATGCCTTTACTGATGCCCGTGAAGACACAAAAATCGGCGTTGTCCTTTTCACCGGTGCCGGGCCTCATACAGACGGCAAATACGCCTTTTGCGCCGGCGGCGACCAAAGCGTGCGGGGTTCGGCGGGATATGTAGACGAAGGTGGCATACCCCGCTTGAACGTGCTCGACTTGCAGAAGTTGATTCGATCTATGCCCAAAGTTGTAATTGCTTTAGTTGCAGGCTACGCAATTGGAGGGGGTCACGTTCTGCACTTAATTTGCGATTTGACGATCGCTGCTGACAATGCTATTTTCGGACAGACCGGCCCCAAAGTCGGCAGTTTCGACGGTGGTTTCGGAGCTAGCTATCTCGCCAGAGTAGTCGGCCAGAAGAAAGCCAGAGAAATTTGGTTTTTGTGTCGCCAGTACAGCGCGCAGCAAGCCCTAGAAATGGGTTTAGTCAACTGCGTCGTGCCCGTCGAACAACTAGAAATAGAAGGGATTCAGTGGGCTGCGGAAATCCTCGAAAAAAGTCCGATCGCGATTCGCTGCTTGAAATCCGCTTTTAATGCCGACTGCGACGGTCAAGCCGGTTTGCAAGAACTGGCGGGAAATGCCACTTTGCTGTACTATATGACGCAGGAAGGCGCCGAAGGCAAACAAGCCTTTTTAGAAAAACGGCAACCTGATTTTAGTCAATATCCTTGGCTGCCATAGCTGGATGGAGAAATCAGTTTTTTTTATGCGCTCATATTAAAGTAGATGCTGCTGAGTTTTATGAGTTAGTAAAGCCAAATGCACGCGCTCGTCCAAAAGTGTCAGTATGGATACCAGTTCCCAAAAAGAATGAAACTGCTTTGCCAGATCCAAACCATGATAGTCATCAGTGATTCCCCAATCGAAAATTGACAATCGAAAATGGTATGAGCTGTCCTGCTGCAGACTAACTAGACCGAGAATGCTGCAGCGGATTTTTCGGTTAAGGTTGTGCCTGTAAGCTGGCCGGCATGGCGATCGGAAAGAGTGACGGTGGCATCCTGCAGCGTCAGAGTCGATTCTTGCCACAGTCCAATTTCTTCTATGTTTTCCCAAGATGACCTAAAAGGCGAAACCGCTAAAGCACAAGCTTTCCACTGACTTTGAACCGGGCCGCCTAGTAAAGCGCAAACACCCCCGCGTCTGCCTTCAGGGGTATAGTGACGGCAGTGACCACAAGCTGAAGTTAAAGGTGAAGTTAAGGAGGTTTGCATAAAAGTTCTTAGGGAAATCATTTTCATCTCTAATTCTCCCTTGCAGAGCTAGTCTGCCTTAGAGCCTCCCAACCTTTATGCTGTCTGGGTTGTAGCGATCCCCGGAGCATAATTAAATTTTATAATTTATTTATAATCTCGTTATATATAGAAACAATTAGCTCGGTCGTTGCTCATTGTATAGGTAAAAACCCAGGTTAAAAGTTTATAAAGCCGTTAGGGATCAAGAAAAAGTACAAATGCCCAACCAGTATGAGAGGTTACAAATAAGCGGTAGCAGAGAATACAAAAATTGGCTGAGAGTGTCGGTAAGCAGCCTCCGGGAAACAGCAACAATTGAGTTTTCCACTGAAAATGAAAAATAGCTGCCGACGCGCGAGCCCCTGTTGCATTGACGCCAAAAGTAGCTAATCATAAAATAGGCAAGTTTTCAACCTTCATGTTTATCTCTACAATCAACATATTAAAATTAATTCAGAGGCGGTAGGAGTTTTGCTAATGAGTAAGCGTTCTTCGGTTGAATCCCCAAATCATCAATCCTCTTCAACCCCAATCAACCCTGCTTTGCAAGCAGTCCTGGGGAGTCTAGATGTAAACCTAGAAGCAGAACTGACAACATACAGAAGGCACAGGAGGCGCGCCGAACAGTGGGTGTCGCCCTCAGTTCGTACCGGCAAGCAAACAGCCACAACCGAGCAACAGCTAGCCCAAAATTTGCCGCCAGAGACTGCGGAGGAAACCCAGCAGCCCCTATCGCTGCCGCTATCCCTTGCCGGCACTCAGGGCGATGCCCCGCTAGCAACTACCAGGGGTGGCACAAAATTATCTAGCAGTGCCTTCGCACCCAACAAGTATCTCGAATCAAGCGAAAAACTGATCGAAAGTTTGGACGAGTCAAAAGCTGAGCCTACAGTAGAACGCAGTTTAGCCGCCAGTTTGTTAACTCCCTTGGGACTGAGTTCGATGCTGCTGTTTTTGCTGTCATGCACAGCTTTGGGCTACGCAGTCATGTACCCGTCAAATCTAGTTAAGATGGCCGGCCTGAACCGTTTGCTCGATCGCACCTCACCCTCTCCCAGCGACAGTCCCGCCTCTACTGCCATCTCAGATAGCAGCACCAAAGAACTACCGAAAGCACCAAATCTGGTATCCAAGGAATTTGTCGAGCTAGATTTGAGCACTCTCAGCAATGTCAAGCCGACAGTCAGCCCGATTCCTTCCCCGTCACCCAAAGCATCAATCCCCCCAACTCCGCCAGCGCCTCCGGGCCCCAGCGGGGCTGTGCCGATTCCTACAGAAGACGGCAACCCGGCCAGAGGCAGGGAACAAGGACTCAACAATCTGAGCACGGCTTTGCTTCCCACTCCCAGCCCCAGCGCCGCCCAGCCTGTGCCGACACTGCCGACACTGCCTCCAACACCCTCCCCAGCCCAGCCTGCAGCCACATCCCCGGCGACAGCATCCCCAGCCGCCACCTCCCCAGCCGCCGCATCCCCGGCGACAGCATCCCCAGCCGCCACACCCCCGCTGGGAAGGCCTGCACGGGCTGCCGACGGTTTCTATTACGTTGTCACCGATTACACAGACGAAAAATCGCTGCAGCAAGCCAGAACCGCAGTTCCCGATGCCTACGTGCGGAACTTCTCAAAGGGTGTCAAGATCCAAATGGGGGCTTTGAACGATGCTGCCTCAGCAGAACGTTTGGTGAAAGAACTCCAAGAAAAAGGGGTGAAGCCACAATACTATCAACCATAAATTAGGCAAAGACAATTAAACTAATGATCGGGGAGTAGGTTGGGCCCAGGCACGAACCCTCGGTTTCGCTTCACCCAACATTTGCTCAGTTTTGATGGGTAATGCTCGCGCCCTACCCATCCTAAAAATAATCATGACGACCTAACTTAGAGGGAATTAAAATTTCACAATTAAAAATTAAAAAGACGATTGATAAGTATTCATTTTTAATTTTTAATGGTGATTTCTCTGTCTTAATTCTAAAGTTTAAAATTGGGAGACTGGCAAAATGGGATTATTCGATCGCCTATGGCGAGTGATTCGAGCCAATATTAACAGTTTGGTCGGCGCAGCAGAAGACCCAGAAAAAATTCTGGAACAGGCTGTAATGGATATGCAGGAAGATTTAGTGCAGCTCAGACAAGCTGTGGCAGGAGCGATTGCAGCTCAAAAACGCACTGAACGCCAGTGCTCCCAAGCTGAGTCTACAGCAGCAGAATGGCATCAGCGGGCGCAGCTAGCTTTGCAAAAAGGCGAGGAAAATTTGGCGCGGGAAGCTCTGACGCGCAAGAAATCTTATCAAGAAACGGCAACGGCGATGAAAGCCAGTCTGGATCAGCAATCGGCTGTTGTGAGTAAACTTAAAGAAAATATGCGGGCGCTCGAAAGTAAAATTTCCGAGGCAAAATCTAAAAAAGATATGTACATTGCCCGAGCTCGATCGGCTGCATCGTCGGAAAGGCTGCAAGAAATGATGGGCAATCTCAGTACCGGCAGCGCTTTGAGCGCGTTTGAACGGATGGAAGAGAAAGTCATGCAGCTAGAAGCTCGCTCCGAAGCAATCGCAGAACTCGGAACTAATGATTTAGAAAAGAAGTTTCTCTCTCTCGAAGGTGCCGACGATGTGGATACCGAGTTGGCGGCGATGAAAGCACAAATGCTTCCGGGCAACAATACACCCAAATTGCCGTCGAGCGAGCCGCCCGCATCCTGAACCCCGGCAACAGAACAAGAGTCGGGACGAGCAAAAACTTCTCAACAGCCTAGCTAGAGATGGCTCGAAGCCTGTTGGGGAATTCCCGGATCGAAGTTAAACTCAATAGGTAGGTGCATGAATAAGCTTGCCTGCATCACATTACTCGATCGCTTTAAACTGGATTTATCTGTCTGCAAAAATTGCCAAAAACTAAATCGCACTAAAAATCTGACCAGAGTGAATTTCACAACTGCGGGCTAGGGCTATCAAGCCTGCTTGCCGCCTACTTCGTACACCTCATTCAGGAAAAATAGCATTATGGGATTATTTGACCGCATTAGCCGAGTCGTCAAAGCCAATCTTAACGATCTGGTCAATAAAGCTGAAGACCCGGAAAAGATTTTAGAACAGTCCGTTACGGATATGCAGGAAGACTTGGTGCAGTTGCGTCAGGCCGTTGCCAGCGCGATCGCCACTCAAAAGCGCACCCAGACTCAGTACAATCAAGCTGAATCTCAGTCTAACCAGTGGCAGCAGCGCGCTCAGCTAGCCCTGCAAAAAGGAGACGAGACTTTGGCCAGGGAAGCGCTGGTTCGCAAAAAGTCTCACGCTGAAACGGCGGCTACCCTGAAAGCCAGTCTGGATCAGCAATCGGCTCAGGTGGAAAGTCTCAAGCGCAACTTGATCGGTTTGGAGAGCAAAATTTCCGAAGCTAAGACTAAGAAGGATATGCTCAAAGCAAGGATATCCGCTGCTAAGGCTCAGGAACAGCTCAACAATACCATTGGCACCTTGAATACTGGCAGTTCAATGGCGGCTTTCGATCGCATGGAAGAAAAAGTTTTGCAGATTGAAGCTCGCGCGGGGGCTTCGGCAGAATTGGCCGCCGGCGGCAGCAATTTAGAGGAACAGTTCCGCTTGCTCGAAAGCGGCGGTGATGTTGACGACGAGTTGGCTCAGATGAAAGCTCAACTGACCGGGGGTTCTGTGTCTCAAGGTCAATTGCCTGCAGCGGGTAAAACGGCAGCAGCTAGTAGCTCGGAGTCGAGCCCGGTGATTGATGCTGAGTTGGAAGAATTGCGATCGCAGCTCAATAAAATGTAGTAATCTGTATCAAAATTTACCTATTTCTGAGATCGCAGGTTTGATAAAATTCTCCGCCGACCTACAGGACTAGCTTGGGAGGTCGGAGTTTTTTTGACTAATTCTTCTATGCACAAAGTAGGAATTATGTCAACTATATTTATATTGATTTAAGGAATTAAGTGTTTAAAAAGTGATAGAGTAATTTTATTCCTTGCAAGATGGCTAGCTTGGGAGGTCAATCGATTTGAGATTTTAGATTTGAGATTTTAGATTAAAGAATTGAAGCATTGGCCCCACGGATAAATTCCGGGGGCAAGTTTCATCGGATACAGGTTTTTTATTTCTGGACAGATGAATCACGTGGCGGGTATCCTGGATGCTTTCGGTCGGAGTTTTTTTCAGTAATTGTTAAGTACACAAACTAGAGTTGCTGTCAACTATCTTCATATTGAGTTAAGGAATTAATTGTTTAAAAAGTGATAGAGTGGTTTTATTCCTTGCAATTGCGTCGGTCTCGCCCGCTCGTAAGTGTAAATAACTATCAAATATGGCTAATCTGTCATGCCCGTGCAATCTTCTAGAGGCTTTTGTAAAATCAAGTTTTTCAAGGCATTAGCGCTTGGTTTTTCAATGGCAGCTATTTGCCCCGCACTGCTATCAGCTCTAAGTCTTGGCGAGTCGATGGTTGCTACCGACTCAGGGGTGCAAGCGCCAATTTTGCATGAGAATTTACCGTCTCAATTCAAACTAGATCAAGAAACAGCAGACGATCGCGATCGGCTTCGTGATTTATACTCGGGTTCAGAATTAGATAGAGACACTACAGAGCAAGAAAATAGCATCCCGGAGTTCGATCAATCAACCCAAAGTGAGGCCCCAGAAACTATCCCTCCATTGCCGAACCGAGGAGAAAACAGACACGAATTTCCGATTCCCAACCCGCGGCTGCCAAATCCGGCTCCCCTCCCGTAACCCGCGCCGCCAGCGCCCTTGCTTTCAGCCGAACAGCTTTTGCCGCCTGCTGTTCCCGCGCCGGCACAGCCTGCAGAATTGCTAAGATTGCGGGTACGATAAAAGTCGCTCGATTTGAAGTAGTTGGCAGTTGACTTACCGCGAGCCGATCGTGCAAAATCCGAGAAGAGAAATTGCCATCGGTATTGGTACCAGCAGGCGAGAAAGCGATACATCTTTGCTGGGAAAGGATTTTCCGCTGTCGCCGGAAGCAGATAATCGGGGTAGACATCCGGTTGCGGTGCTGAGGCTGTTTCAGGATTTTACTCAGAGGGGAGAGAGATGTCTTGGCGGCGCGATCGCAGTTTTGTCAGGGAGTGGCAGCATTTGGCGCTACGGTGAGCAGCAGCAGCCCTGACAGTCGATTTTTGATTTGGCGGGGTCAATTGCAGTACGTGCGGTTGTTGGTTCCTGAGAGGCTGCTGCGGGTGCGATCGGATGTGGAATTGGCTGGGGCAGAGCTTTTGTCGATCGAACCATTGGGTATAGGGGGCTCAGACACATTGCGGGGCTACCGTCAATCGATTTTAGATTTTAGATTTTAGATTTTAGATTGACTTGCGCGAGATAAATGCGGGGGCTCTTCTGATTTTAGATTTTCGATTTTGGATTGATTCCACGGATAAATCACGTGGCGGGTACCACCTTTGAAATTCCTGGTCAGGAGGCTTTGCTGGCCGATAGCGGGATTTGTGATTCAGCCGAGTTGCGGTATCCGATGCAAGCGCACCCGCGACAACCAAGGAGTTTTGCAGGTGACGGCGTTTGTGGATTTTGGCAATGTTTGGAATCCCAGGGAAAGCGCGGTTTTGGAAGCGAATACTTTGCTGTCAGCGGGATTGGGCTTGCGGTGACTGTACGGCGAGAGGTGGAATAATCGCGAAGGCTGGGGAATTCCTGTGATTGATATTAAGTCGAGTAATACCAATTTTTTATGAGGCCCCGTAGAATCTGATCCCCCCTAACCCCCCGCCGGAGGGGGGGACAAGATTCTTCTCAAAGTCAACCCCTACTCCCCAACAACCAGGGGGATTTAGGGGGAGCGAGATATGTGCAACTTCACATTAAATTGGTATAACAGGAGTTTACAAGAGCGCGCGCTGTATTTTTCTGTATAATTCAAACATTTTTAGGAAAAGAGTCGTTTTGCCCTTGGCGGAACTGAGCAATTCCGCTATATAGTAATAAGTATCATTTGGCACTCATCTGTAGATGCCAAGAGTGTATTTTACTGATAATCTTTAAATTAAACTATGTCTAAGGTGCGGTTGTTGCTTTTAAGTTCTTTTGCTTCCGGTTTTGGGCTTTGCTCAATCATTTTGGCGATGTTTACGATGACTTCCAGGCTGTCGTTTACGTCTTTTTTTACATTTGTTTTAACTTTGGTGTTTTTTGGAATTAATCTGCTTTTTGCTTTGCATTATTATACATCGCTTACTAAGCAATTGAGTGTTAAAAATAAAAGGAAAGCGAGAATTTAGCGGTTGTGAAGCAGAAGCGGAAAAAGGCATGGATAGTTTTTTATGGAATTTGAATGGAATCCAGACAAAGCGACACTAAATGTTGAGAAGCATGGTGTTTCCTTTCAAGAAGCCACAACCATATTTAATGACCAGGAATTTCTTGATGGTACCCGCCACGTGATTTATCCGTGGAATCAATCCCAAATCGAAAATCCTCAAGCCCGCCGCATTTATCCGTGGGGTCGCCTCTAAAATCTAAAATCTAAAATCTAAAATCGATTGACCCGCTATCTGTAACTTTTCCCGATCCTCAGCATTCCATCGGAGAAAGCCGGTACGTTATTATTGGTATATCCAGGTAGGGACAACTTTTAATTGTTGCATACACCGATCGAGGAGAAAAAGTAAGAATCATCAGTGCCAGAAAAGCTACCCGCCAGGAGCAGAGGTTTTATGAAGAAGGATATTGAGAACGAAATGGAAGACGAATTACTTGCTGAGTATGACTTTGCTCAGATGAAAGGAGGTGTTAAAGGCAAGTATGTTGAGCAATATCGTGCAGGGACAAACTTGGTGCTTTTAGACCCCGATATTGCCCAAGCTTTTCCTAATGATGCAGCAGTGAATGACGCATTGAGGATGTTAATCAAAATTGCACAGCGCCAACAGTCAAATCCTGCGGTGCAGCGCAGCCACGAAGGATCTCAACTTTGAGAAGGCGATGTCAGGAGATTGTGCGATCGCCCATATTATTTATTTATTTGCCCAAAAAGCGATCGCCTCTGGGTTGAGACAATTATCTAGCTGTCAGCCATAATTATTTAAGGTCTAATTATTTAGGAGGTGCGATCGTGGTTATAACTCAAACCAACCCGCCAAATCTTCCCGATGCGACAAAGACTCGCTTTACTCCAGATGAATACCGGGCGATCGAGGAAACTGCTGAAGAACGTCACGAATACTGTAACGGAGAGATTATCGCTATGCCAGGAGGTTCCCCCCCTCACAGCCGTATTACCGTAGACATTACGACTTTTCTTAACGTGGCTGTGCGAGACACAAATTTTCAAATCTATAACGGCGATCTACGCATTTGGATTCCTAGCTTCAATCATGGAACTTATCCCGATGTTATGGTCGTCAATGGTGAACCGGAATTCAATGGCGATCGCACGGATGAAATTCTCAATCCTTTACTGATTGTGGAAGTTCTTTCGCCATCTACGGAAGCTTACGATCGAGGTGAAAAGTTCCGAAAATATCGCTCTCTTGCTAGTTTTTGTGAATATTTGCTGGTGAGTCAAGCTGAACCATATATTGAGCAATATTATAATGGCGATCGCCAAAGTAGTGATCGTTGGCAATGGCAAGTTTGCGATCGGCTCGATCGGGCGATCGTCCTGCACAGTTTAAATATAGAACTTCCGATGTCGGAAGTCTATCGCCGCATTAGTTTTTAAGGGGTATTTTTTCGAGTTTGAAAGGGATTGTGTTTAACTAGAAATATAAGTTTAGGAAAAGCTATGGCTACTCTAATTCAAAACGCTACAGAAAACCAACTTGAAACACCAGCGGATAAAAAAATCTGGACTGATGCCGAATTCATGGCACTCAACCGAGACGGACACCGGTATGAGATTGTAAATGGAGAACTAATTGACATGGGAAATTCGGGTGCAAAACACGGTTATGTTTGCAGTATATTGATGATTTTGCTAGGTGGTTATGTCCACATTCAAAAGCTAGGCGCGATGTTCGACTCTAGCACTGCTTTTAAAATGAAATCAGGAAACAAGCGATCGCCCGATGTTTCCTTCATGGCAAAAGAACGCCTGCAAGGGCTAGATGATCTCCCCGATGGCTTTCTAGAAGGTGCGCCGGATCTTGCCGTAGAAATCCTTTCTCCTGGCAATACAGTGGCAGAAATTCACGACAAACTCGTAGAATATTTCGAGAATGGGGCGCGTTTAGTCTGGGTGATTCATCCTCAAGAACAGTATGTGTTAGTTTATCGATCGTCCCAAGAACCCGATCGCCTGCTTAAGTCCGTTAACTCCCTCGATGGGGAAGAAATCGTCCCCGGCTTTACTCTTGCGATTGCCGAGTTATTTCAAAAACTGGCTTTTTAATGAAAGTGCGATCGGACTCTGGAAAATGGCGAGTAGTATTGATAATTTAACTTAGACAGCTAGTAAGACCGAATCCGAAAATTGCGGGTAATCAGCTAGTAATATAAAACTAAATTCTAGGAGGCTATAACGATGACAAACATATCCAACGAACAAACAGCGATCGTCCGTACAGAAAGAGGACTGTCCATCGCAGGTACGCGCATCACCATCTACGACATCATGGACTATGTGACGGCTCAATATCCGCCTAAGTTTATCAGGGGATTGTTTGACCTTACAGAGGAACAAATTAATGCGGCTTTAACTTATATTGAGGCAAATCGAGCTGATGTTGAAGCTGAGTATCAAATGGTTCTTAAAGAAGCTGAAGAACTGCGGCTGTACTATGAAGAAAAAAATCGCGATCTCATTGCCCGAATTGCCGCCCAACCACCCAAACCTGGTGAAGAAGCTATTCGAGCCAAACTTCAAGCAGCAAAAGCCAAACTTAAGTCTCAGCCATGAATTTTTTAGTCGATCATAATTTGAGAGGACACGCCGTACTTCTCTCAGGTAGCATTGTGAGTAGTGGCTGGCTAGATTGGGTTCTCATTCGATTTATCACCTTTGATGAAATGAGCCTGCCGATCGATAGTGACGATCGGGTAGTTTGGCGGTTGGCTCAATCAAACCCGATGATTTTATTGACAGCGAATCGGAGTATGAAGGGCGATAACTCTCTGGAACAAGTGATGCGCGAGGAAATTACTTCTAAATCATTACCCGTGATTACTATTGGCGATGCCGATCGCTTGTTGAATGACTCTGAATATCGGCAGCGTTGTGCAATTCGTCTGGTTGAAATTGTGATTGATCTTAATACTTATATGGGTGTAAGTCGGCTTTTTATCCCATGAGGTTGGTCGAGATTGTTGAAGAAGTGCGATCGCACTCTATCATAACGTCATCAGCTAAAAATCCCAAAAGGAGATTGCTTTAATATGTTAACTAAATACATCCAAGCTGCGATGAAGCAAGCTAAGTATGAAATTTTCCCTGATGATGGGACTTTCTACGGAGAAATTCCTATCTGTGAGGGAGTCTATGCAAATGCTGTAAGTCTCGAAGCTTGTCGAGAAGAATTGCAAGAGGTATTGGAAGACTGGATTTTACTTGGTCTCACCCTGAAACTTCCTTTACCAGTTCTTGATAATATCGACCTGACAATTACTAAAGAAGTCGCCTGATGCCCCCTTTAAAACCAATCAAACGTCGAGACTTAATTTATTACCTAAAACAACTGGGATTTGACGGCCCCTATTCGGGAAAAAGGCATCAGTTCATGTTGAAAGATAACCTTCGCATTACCATCCCCAATCCTCATCAAGGTGATATCAGTGCCAACTTTTTAGCTAAAATTTTGGGACAGGCTAAAGTTGATATTAGTGATTGGGAAAACCTCTAATTTTTTGACTGCTATGTAAAAATAATTTTGTGGAGTCAGAAACCGGTTTTTTTTGCAAAATCGGGCGTGGGAATTCCGAGATTGTCGCAAAAACCCGGTTTCTTGGATTTTGGGTTTTCTCGTGGGTAGTCAGAAACCGGGTTTCTTCCTAAATCTGGGTGACGATGCGTAAATTATCGCAGAAACCCGGTTTCTTGGCCTCAACGCAGGTAAGTCCTGCTTCGGTTAAACTAAGGCTCTATAATACAACTATCCAATAGTTTTATAGGAACAAATGAGAGGGGTAAAACAACTATTCCTAAGCAGCTTTGCTATTATTACTTTGAGTTGGGTTTTGGGAACTCCCATTCAGAGGATACCAGAGGCGATCGCTCAAACACAAGTTCCCATGAGATTGCAACACGCGGAAGGAACTTATACCCTTACGGTGTCAGAAACCAATACCACAAAATCTGCTTATGGGGGTCAGTTGCGCCTCTATGACGTGCATATTGCCAAGATGTTTGAGGTGACATATTCGGACTGTCAGGAGATACCCAACGCTGGCGGTAGGACTTGGTATTACTTCGCTGGAAATGGTAAAATTGACATGGGGCAATTCAGAATCAACTGTCAATTGGCTAGCGATATTGCTAATACTTATGGTTTAGGGAAACCAGAGCGTACTGCGATCGAATATTCTCAGGGGGAGGCGGGGCGGCCAATATCGAGGACTCGTTCTATTCCAATTTTAGATATTACTGGTAATAAAATTCAGCGGTGGACGAATTTTGTGCAAGGGTTTCGCCCTCAGTCTGCTAATTCTGAAGGAGGTAATTCTCGATCGAGTATTTCTTTTCCAGTTCGTGAAATTCTATCGCAGATTGAAGGTAAGACAAGAGTACCAATTTTTCTCCCCAGTCAGCTTCCATTCTCAGAAAAAATTTACTTAAAAAACCGAGTAGAAACAAATGGCTATAGTGTTGACATGGGCCACATACCTAATTGCAGCAGTACGCCTTGCTATATCGGGAGTATCTCAGCAGAAAGAGGTGGAGAACCAGCCCAACCACCCCCTAGAGGATTCAGGAGTGAATTCAAAACCATTCAATTAGCCGGCAGAACACAAGGAGTTTTTTCTAATGGCTGCGGTGCTTACTGCACGGCCTTAGTTGAATGGCAGTATCAAGGCGTTTTGTATCGAGTAACGATGAAGAATGGGCGAGAGGAAACGCTAGTTCAAATAGCTAATTCTGCTATTGAAGCTGGGCCTCGCTAGTTAAAGGTGGATAACAGTGCGTCAGGGCAAGTCCTATTCTCCAATTGGAGATTTATTTTCCCTGACGCAGCGTAAAACTGCTATGTAAATAGAAAGCATATCAATTCTAAACTTTTAAGCCGGAAATTTCGCCTGCCAAACATTGTTTTTAATTTGTTCCTCTAATTCATTGACCACCCACATTACACTATGTTCGGGTTCGCTCAAAATAGATTTTTTAATGTCATGTAAAGAGTTGACTAAATCTTCACGCAAACGGGGCTTGTCTTCTTTAACTCCTTGCGTATAATCCCAATAATCCCAAGCGATTAAACCTATGGCAAGGGTAGGCTCAATCATACTGCCTAGTTTCGCAGAAAGAGCAGCTACAGCTTTACTACCTGCTTTAGCAGCAATTGTAGCCGTAATTTTAGCAGTTCCAGCAGCACCTACAAATCTTACTAAAGATACTTCATCTCCTCGTTCATTTTGTAGCCTAAAATTTATACCTTCTAAATATTTAACCCAGTCGGATTGGGGAATTGTATACATTTTTGGTACATCATCAAACTCCTTAGATAATTGTTCAATATAAAAATTAGCCGTATCGATTACTATGGTATGAAATTTCATCTCGGCTGAATTTGCTTGCAATACTCTCCTCGAAAATTCTCTTTGAATATTGTCATTTATGCTTTTGGCAATCTTTTCATTGACTATAGTCGGATTAAACCCATTCATAACATTCTCGCCTATATATTGAAAAAGAACACCAAATTCTTGCTGTTTCTGATTAAAATAATTAAAATACCAATTTAAAAAATCCGTATCAATTCGATTTATTAAATCAGCTTCCCACCGATTCAATTCATTGTTAGCATATTGTTTAGCACTTTGATTGGCACTGTTCACAGCTTTTTTGAAAGCTTCTTCTCTTCCACCAAAGGCCACTAGAGATTGAGTAACTTCTAGGGAGGGAGGAGAGGTTAATTCTGCCGCCAAAGCCTGACTCATAACTAATCGTCCCAGTAACGGGATGAATACAATTAGAATTATAATCGACCAAATAATGATACTAACTATCTTAGAAATTTTGACAATCCGCGATTTTTGAGTAGGTTCTTCAGTAAGCTGAGATTCACCAGATTCTTTAGCCTTCAACTCAATGGTCACTAATTCTTGAGCGCCCAAGACATCAGTTAATTTTTGATCTAGCTTTTTGGCAATCAACTGACGACCATAAGGTATTCCATTTGAATGACAAACAAGGTTATTCTTTTCGTCTAAAAACACCTGTCCTAAAATTTGCCCTTCGGGATGCTCTTGGCGAATAATTGCTCCTTTTTTTAAATTAGGAGTTCCTGGACGATCGCTCTGGAAATAACTGATAGCCTCCTCAAAGGTTATCCCCTCTAAAACTTCAGGTGTCCCCAGAATGCGTGGCAAACATTTATTAAATTCGCCAACTATCCGCTGCACATCCCCAGAAGTGAGTTTCTGCTCTCCTTGAGAGGCATCTTTGGCAAACCAGTTAAACGGTGTCATATTTCCTCCAGAGCATTTGATAACTTATAAACTTCTACTATATTCCTTATATCTCTCCTGATCGTAATTTAATATGAAAATGTATTTTTGGCTATTCATAAAAGTGTTATTTAGTGTACAGTTACCTTTTTTTTAAAAATTTATTAAGAAGAAAAAGTGTTATTTAGTTTTCCAGGTGTGATAAAGTGTGATAAAGTGTGATATAGTGTGACGACCAAAACTCAACCCCCTTTTAGGTATGGACATCCAAGAGGTTTTACAATGGACTGACGAGCAAGTATTTGTGAAGACGGGAAAACATATTGATTCATTACAAAGCTCTATCTTAAAAGAAGTTTGGGAGGGGGAGAAATATCATAAGATAGCTAAAAAGTGCAATCGTAGTGAAGATCATATTAAACAAGTTTCTAGGAAATTATGGAAGATGCTTTCTGACATATTGGGAGACGATATTAAACAATCTAATGTTCGCTCTATTTTAGAAAGCAAAGCAGTATCTAGTATTTACAATTTTGGTAACTCTTCACAGATTGTTAATAGTAAAATTAATAGAACTCATATCAATATCTGTGGAGAAAAAAGGCAAGATGCAGAAGAGGCCAAGCAGCGATCGCCCTCACCCCCAGATTCTCCCCAAAATCAAGCCCGATCGCCCATAATCGATTTAACAGACGCACCCGAACTCCCTTACTTTTACGATCGCACCTCAGAACTCTCCACCCTCAAACAATGGATTTTACAAGCCCACACCCGCTTGATTACCGTCTACGGCTTAAGTGGAATTGGCAAAAGTGCGATCGCCCTCAAACTCATCGAACAAATTCAAACCGAATTTGATTATATTATTTGGTTAAGCCTCACCAACACTCCCACACTTTCAACCCTCCAAACCGAACTCAAGCAGTTTTTTGGGCGATCGCAACAACCCCCATTACCCACAATCATCGATTATTTCCGATCTTCTCGCTGTCTAGTCATTCTTGATGACGTACAGAATATTTTTAGTAGCAGTCAATTAGCAGGTCAATATTTAGCAGGCTATGAAGACTATGGCAAATTTTTTAAACAAATTGCCACATCCTCCCATCAGAGTTGTTTAATCCTCCTCAGTTGGGAAAAACCCAAAGAAATCGCGAATTTAGAAGCCGAAAACCTCTCCACGCGAAGCTTACACCTCAAAGGGTTAGGACAACAAGCCACAGAAATTTTCCAACAAAAAGGATTAGTCGATGAGGAAAAATGGTCAGACTTGCTCGCCCTTTATCAAGGTCATCCTTCCTGGCTAAATATAATTGCTGCCACTATTTTGGAGTTATTTGATGGTAGCGTTTCCCGGTTTTTGTCCGATGTAAATGATTTATTTTTAGGTGACTTAGAACCCATCTTAGAATCTCACCTAGAGCGTTTATCAGACTCCGAAAAAAAGGCGTTATACTGGTTAGCAACTCAAAATGAAAGTGTAGATATTTCCCGAAAAGCTACTGAGAGTGAATTATCCCAACCAGAATTTTGGCAAGCCATACAATCTTTAGCGCGACGCGGCTTAGTGGAAAAAGTGTTAGTAGGAGGGCGATCGCTCTTTTTCCTCAATCCCGTATTCAAAGCATACATTCAGTGCAAGTTAAATCTTATATAAGCTATGGGTAATTTCACCCGATCGCAAAGCAATTAAACCACAGAATTACTCTTTTCTATTCTACAACGATCGCATAAAAGCATTCACCGCATCATATTGGTCGGCCATACGCGAATAGAATTCGATCGATCGCAAATCCAACTTGGCCAACAGTTCACTCTTACTCACCAACTCATATCCCGTTGGACGCAAGCAATAAACCCAAATTACACCATCCTCCCAAAACCAAACCTCCTGCACTCCAACCCGACGATAGATTTCCAGCGTATCAATTCCACCACTCGTCACTGTCACAAGGAAGATGTTACCAAAGAACCGTGCACGGCGGAGAACAAAGAACCACCGAAGACACCAGCAACTCCCAACATAGCGACAGTTAAACTGATGAGGGTTATTAGCCAAGCTGATGAAACCAGAGACAGGGCCGAACAAAGTCGATCGCTAGGTAGATCGAGATGACAATTTAATTATGCCCGCACCAACTCCAACCGATATCGGTACAAAGCCACAGGATGCCCGCCAGCCGCAAAATAATCCGGGTCTTGCGGCGACAAATAAATCGCTGTCACCTGATCCGCCTCAATTCTTTTACCCGCAGAATCGCCATTTTTCCCGCCTGCAACAACTCGATAAGCCGTTGTTGTTTCCACCTCGTTTAAATAAATATCAGACTCTCCCCGAAAAATCTGCTGAGAAATCTCTGTAGACACAAACTCGCGAGGATTCGGCGTCTCAGTTCCCCGACTGGTAACAATCGAAATTAGTTGGCGTTCCCCTTTCAAAACAGTAATTTGGCGGTTGGGATTGGTCGGATCGACTTTCACCGAAAGTACGCCACGATCGCCTAAATAAGCCTTGGCAATATTCAAACCGTTAAAAGTGCGATCGGCTACAATCTTTTGAGCATTTTTAAATGTATAATTAGAAATTAACCCAATATTTTTTTCAGGTTGAAATCGCACTTTAAATAATACTGGATGCTGCAAATACTGGCGGTTGCTTTCAAACCCAGGCGTCACAATATTTGGCGCTAAAGGAGCGGCTAAATCCACCAAAGTGCTCGCCACATTCCAATTGCCGGCCATCCAGTCGGGATATACCAAATCTCCCTTAGCTACAGCGATAGGAGGCTTGCTTTCCCAATTAGGAAAACTTGATATGCGATCGCCCAAAACCCCCGCTATCGCAGCCCCACCCCACAGAAGTACCGCCAAAACCAGACAAAAAGCCCAAATTACCTTCATACCCAATTACATTCAAACAACTAATTTTCTGTCTCTCTTTCTCTTCTCTGCGTTCTCTGCGCCCTCTGCGGTTCATTAATTCAAAAATTAGACAACAAATCAGTTAAACATCATATTTTATACCATTTTCATAAACAGGCAAGATGCCTGTTCCACAAAAATAAATGTTCTGCTTGTGGGGATTAGGGGTTGGGCATCCTACCCGCCCCCAATATGCAATTCAAAGATGGAAAAGCCGATTTTTTAAAGCGCCTCAACAGGTGCAGGTTCCCAAACTTCCCCGTATTTCTCCTTCAATTCGTGCCAATTTTCCACCTGTCCGGGTTCGTATTCCCCTGGCTTTCCCCACTGCAAAAACGCACTCAAAGCAGCCTCATTTTGTTCGTCGAGAAAACGGATTGCATAAGTAGTGAAATTGCCTCTTTTCGCCTCACCCGTTTCAAACTTCACCTGTTTTATTTTGTCCATATTTAGGTGAAACTCAAATATTTCGGCGTGCATATTGGCATATTTACCCTTCGGCAACTCCGCATAAAACAGCTTGTGAATTGAACCGCGCACTTCCAGCACAGCCGCGCTGCTAGTCACGATTAAACGCAGGGTGCCCAATTGTTCGCAAGCTTCTAAGAATTCTTTCAGATTAGGCATAATTTAATTTGGGAATTGGGTATTGGGCATGGGGAATTGGGCATGGGGCATGGGGCATGGGGCATTGGGCATGGGGCATTGGGCATGGGGCATTGGGCATTGATTATTGGTAATTAAAAACCACAATAACTAACAACCAACAACTAATGACTAATGACTAATGACTACTGACTAATGACTAATGACTAATGACTAATGACTAATGACTAATGACTAATGACTACTGACTAATGACTACTGACTAATGACTACTGACTAATGACTACTGACTAATGACTAATGACTACTGACTATGTTTCGTGCAGTTCATAAGCAGCGACAATCCGCTGCACTAGAGGATGTCGCACCACATCCGCCTGAGAGAATTCGCAGAAAGCAATGCCCTCAACGTTGCGTAGAATGTTTTGGGCGACTGACAATCCCGACTGTTGGTTTGGCGGCAAATCTGTTTGAGTGATATCCCCCGTTACTACCATTCTCGATCGAAAGCCCAGACGAGTCAACACCATTTTCATCTGAGCCGGCGTCGTATTTTGAGCTTCGTCCAAAATTACGAAAGCATTGCTGAGAGTGCGCCCCCGCATATAAGCTAAAGGAGCTACTTCGATCAAGCCTCTTTCCATTAAATCGGCCATTTTTTCAGGGTCGATCATTTCTTGCAGGGCGTCGTAAAGCGGGCGCAAATATGGATCGACTTTTTGCTGCAAATCTCCCGGCAAAAACCCTAATTTTTCGCCAGCTTCCACGGCTGGCCTTGTTAAAATTAGCCGTTCGTACTGCTTGCTCAACAGCGCTTGCACGGCGAAAATAGCTGCTAGAAATGTTTTGCCAGTACCAGCGGGGCCAATGCAAAATGTCAGGTCGTGCGTGCGTACTGCTTGGACGTATTGCCGCTGCTTGAAGGTTTTGGCTCTAATTTCTTCGCCGCGACGGGTTCTGGCGAGAACGTCTCGCTGCAAGTCTTGTAAATCGCCTTGGCGGTTGCTATCCAAAGCTTGGCGCGCCGTCTGGATTTCAACTCCGGTAATATTTTTGCCGGATTTCCAATAGTCGGAGAGCGATCGCACTAATTTATGACACAATTCTACTTGACTTTTTGTGCCAGAAATCAGCAGTTCTTGCCCTCGCATTACCAGGGTAGCACCGGTTTGCTTAGAGATCATTTTCAGGTTTTCTTCTTGATTACCGGCCAGCGACATTGCACTTTGAGTGCTCGGTAACTCTATTGTTAGTTTTTCATTCATGCCAACATAATCTCCTCCAAATAAGCAATTAAAAGTTAACAACTAAACGTTCAACCCGTCACTATTTGCGAACAAAAAGACGCCCGTTACTAGGTTTTACCTAGTATCTAAGGCGTCTTTTAGATTTAGCTCCCAAATGAGTTTGGTGCTTGAGGCACAAATCAAATCTCCCTTCTATTAAGTCAGGCAATTTTAGATTTTAGATTTGAAATTTTAGATCTTAGATTAACCTGATGCCGCTGACATTTGAAATTTTAAATTTTACATTTGTTTCCGATCGCAAAACCGGCAATTTCAAACCAAACGGAGCTTGTAATACAAAGTCTACAACAGGCAATCTAAAATCTAAAATTCTTTCTTGGCTCTGCAGTTAGTTAATAACCGCAGGGCTGTTTCATTCTCACCAAAAACATGAATTTTGACTCTTGTAGTGCTACCCCTACTCCCCGTGCCTACCCCCGACCTAGAGGATTCGATCAGCAGATCAGACCAAGAGGGCCGGCACGGGGGCACGGCCCCTACCGAGAATGAAACAGCCCTGGTTAATAACCGGGAGTATTTCTGCTCGTTCTAAACGTAGGTGTGTTAGTACGGCGAGGTTGTTCTCTCGGAGTTCTGCTAGCCAAGGGACTCGGCGACGGAGGTGGCGTCCGGGGTCGGAAGTCGCCTCGCGGCTCCCGCGAGCCACGATCTGGGCGGTCGCGATCCGGGCGATCGCGATCGCCCCTGGGCGGGCCAGATCCACGATCGCCCGCTTCACCATCGTATATATCTAAGTAGAGGGACTGACCCGCCGTCTGCGCCACCGCTTCGAGCGTAGTCCTAATTGCCTGAATATTGCGTCCACCCCTACCGTAAACCCGGCCTTTGTCCGGATCTTCAAAAGCAAGCCTAACCCAGACCCGCGATTGGCGCGGGTGCAGTTCGCAATCAACCCGCAAAGAGCCGGGGGTCTCTAAAAAAGGCCCAATTAAAAACTTAACCAGTCCAGCATAGTTGGGACTAGCTGACTGTTGCTGTGCTGGATTCAACGTTAGCTCCGGCTCCGACTTGTTCAAATACATGGGCTTTTCTCAGGATGTCACGCACGGTGTCAGTTGGCTGAGCGCCGTCTTGCAGGCGCTTGACAATCGCTGGAACATCCAGCCTGGTTTCGTTATTTCTGGGGTTGTAATAGCCGAGCTCTTCTAGGGGACGGCCGTCGCGGCGAGTAGAACTGTTCATCGCTACAATCCGGTAGCTGGTCTCGCGTTTTTTCCCGTATCTCTTCAATCGCAGTTTGATCATCTTCTTGCACAATAGTCTTGTTCCAATTCTAAGCTATTTTGTCAGTGCTCCTTCCTCGAACCCCAACTCAACCCCTATTTCTTAACCTCCGACCAAAATATCGCTACGATTTGCTGCCCCCAAGGCAGGTCTGGCGCCGTCAATGTGCGGTGTAATTGCTACTGGTAAAATCGATGCAGTTCCCCATTGCTGCACCAATTTTTGCAAAAATATATCTTGCTGCGCTCTCAAAGAGTCCCAATCGGTGCCGCGATTAATAATTGCAAACCAAACTAAACCCCGATCGCGCGTGGGTATAGCTCCAGCCAAAGCAATCACCGTGTCCAAAGTACCAGTTTTCACCACAGCCGATCGCGGAATGTGTCGGTATTCCAAAGTTCCTTTATCGCGCCCGGACACCGGAAACAAGTCAGCAACTGTCAGCCCAGTCGTCTGAAGGTTGCGCCCGATCGCCTGCATCATCCCGCAAGCCGCCCTCGGAGACATCTGATTTTCCACTCCCAGTCCCGAACCGTTAACTAATTGAAGTTCCTCCTCCGGCACCCCCGCAGCCCAAGTCGCTTGCTGCTGCACTATTTTTGCCCCGCCCAAATCGTCGGCCAGCATCTGAGCTATTTCATTATCGCTGTGGACGTTCATCTGCTTGAGAATTTCGGCTAAAGGAAGCGATCGGCGCTTCAGCAGCAAACGCCCCGAAGTCACAAATTTCTCAGCAATGACGCTGCCGGCCACCGTTACTTGCGGCTTTCTAGTTCCTGGAGCCATCTTAGAATACATTGCCACCACGTCCGCAGGCCAATTGCTACCCTCAAGAGCTTGCCGCAGTATCTCCCCCGCCACCAAAGGATCGGACTGATAATTCATGCGGAAATTGCCTGTCACCACCAAATTGCCCGCCACGCGCTCGATACCCATTTGATTGAGAGCATTGCCCACGGCGATCGCCTCCTCCCACACAAACAGCGGATCGCCCCCGCCGCTGACCACCAAATCTCCTTGCAATACCCCATTGCTAATCGGCCCCGTTGCTCGGAACCGCGTTTCAAATTGATAATCCGGGCCCCAAGTCTCCAGCGACGCCAGAGAAGTCGCAATCTTAGTCAGCGAAGCCCCAGGCATCAGCGTCTTCCCCTGCTGACTTACCAGCGGCACCATTCCCGCTTGCACCCAAATTCCCTGATTTCCATCAATCAGGTTTTTGTCTTTCAACTCTTTTAAATATTCCCGTACCGTCGCTTCTGCGGGCAAGTCTGGATTTGCCGCATTTATTCCCCCAAAAGCCAAATCTTGGGCCACCACTAACCCAGGTATCCCTCCCCGCCAAGCCAGCACGGACGCAGCATTAGGCGCGGCACTGCCTACCCCAGCCATGTCCAGCCACAGAGACATCATCCCTGAGCTAAATAAATCCAGCATTTTTTACTCCTAAAGTCAATCGATTTTAGATTTTAGATTTTAGATTTCAGATTGAAGAAAGCGCTCCCACTGATAAATCCAGGGGCAAGTGATGAGGATGGGGAGCTTTTTTCTCGCTCCACGGATGAATCCGGCGTTCCCGGACTAAAGTGCTTGCGGCCATGTAAACTATTTCATTGATTTTTTCAATATGCCGTCAAAAATAGTAAAGTAGTGACAAAACAAGTTCTATCAGAGTAGCCGGAAATAAGAATTGTCCGATCGGGCGATCGCCAATTGTAATTCTTTATTCAGACTTGTGGATTCACGCTCCTGACTTCCTGGTAGAATTTTTAGTGTTTCTCAAACATTGGTCAATGGGATCGACACGCGCAAGAATTGCAATAGACGCTATGGGTGGGGATCATGCCCCCGCCGAAGTTGTAGCTGGAGCGCTTAAGGCACAAGAAGAATTAGGCGTAGAGATTTTGCTTGTGGGCGACCCACAGCAAATAGAAGACTCGCTCCGGCAACAAGACGCGATCGGCCGCGTCTCTACAGGTCAGCTAGAAATCGTTCCTTCTGAAGGAGCGATCGAAATGCACGAAGAACCTTTGAGTGCCCTCAAACGCAAGCCCAACGCTTCGATTAACGTAGCGATGAACTTGGTAAAGCAGCAGCAAGCTGATGCTGTGGTGTCAGCCGGTCACTCCGGCGCGGCAATGGCTGCTGCCCTGCTCAGGTTGGGCCGGCTCCCCGGAATCGATCGCCCTGCGATCGGTGCGGTTTTGCCGACAATGATACCGGGCAGCGCTGTACTCATTCTCGATGTCGGCGCTAATGTGGACTGCCGCCCCAAATTTTTGGAGCAGTTCGCTCTTATGGGAACTATTTACAGCCAGTGCGTGCTGGGCGTCACCGAACCTAAAATCGGCCTGCTCAACATTGGCGAAGAACCTTCTAAAGGCAACGACGCAGCCGTGCGAACCCACCAGTTATTGGTGGACAACCCGAACATTCCTTTTGTGGGCAATGCCGAAGGCCGCGACGTGCTGTCGGGGAAATTCGACGTGATTGTCTGCGACGGGTTTGTCGGCAACGTGTTGTTGAAGTTTGCGGAAGCAGTGGGCGAAGTCGTAGTCCAGGTGCTTAAGGAAGAGTTGGTCAAAGGACTCCAACATCAAATTAACGACCCTATGCTGCAAAAAAGCTTGCAAGGATTTAAGCAGCGGGTAGACCACGTTGAACACGGCGGCGGTTTGCTATTGGGCGTTGCTGGAGTTTGCATTATCAGCCACGGTTCGTCTCAAGCTGGCTCGATTTTCAATGCCATTCGTTTGGCGAAGGAGGCTATTGACAACCAAGTGCTGGAGCGAATTCGATCGTCCAACAACCAAAGCGCTCTGGAACAAGAAGCTGTGAATTAGAGGCAGTAAGTAGGAATTAAAAATTAAAAATGTAAAATTAAAAATGTCAGCTTAAACCAACTGTTTTGCTTAAAAAAAAGTAATTTCAGCAGTTTAAAAAATAATTTTAATTGGTAGTTTTTAATTTTTAATTTCTCGCTCGATCGCTCATAAATGGAGAGGAATGTTGCAGCAATCAGGGTACGGCATTGCCGTCACAGGTAGCGGTTCTTGTACACCGCAGGTTTCGCTGGATAATAACGGTTTGAGTCAGATTGTAGAAACTTCTGACGAGTGGATTGGGGCGCGGACGGGTATTCGCTCCCGCAGGCTGGCGGACGCCCGCACTTCTTTGTGCGATTTAGCGTCCGAGGCATCGCTTCAGGCGATCGCAATGGCAGAAATTTCGCCGACAGATATCGATTTAATTATTTTGGCGACCTCAAGTCCTGACGATTTGTTTGGCACTGCCAGTAAAATTCAATATCAGTTGGGCGCAACAAAAGCTGTGGCTTTTGATTTGACAGCAGCTTGTTCGGGCTTTATTTTTGGTTTAGTGACAGCCTCGCAGTTCATTCGGACAGGGGTGTATCAAAATGTTTTGCTAATCGGAGCAGATATTTTGTCTCGCTGGGTGAATTGGTCGGATCGGGGTACTTGCATTCTATTTGGAGACGGTGCAGGTGCGGTGGTATTGCAAGCTTCAGAAGTCGATTCCTTTTTGGGATTTGAAATTCGCAGCGACGGCACGCAAAATTCGTCTCTCAATTTGGCTTACAAAGCCGAGTCAAAAGAATTAATTGAGGGCGTCAGCGTCGGAGTTGGCGGATTTCATCCCATCACAATGAACGGTCAAGAAATCTATCGCTTTGCCGTGAGAAAAGTGCCGGAAGTCATAGAAAAAGCTATGTTTCGGGCAAATATTAGCGCTGCTGAAATAGACTGGCTGTTGTTGCACCAAGCCAATCAGCGGATTCTCGATGCAGTTGCCCAAAGGCTAAAGATTCCCCCCGAAAAAGTAATCAGCAATTTGGCGAATTACGGCAATACCTCAGCGGCTTCAATTCCCCTTGCCTTAGACGAAGCCGTGCGTCTGGGTAAAGTTAAAGCGGGCGATACTATTGCTGCTGCTGGTTTCGGTGCTGGTTTGACTTGGGGGGCTGCGATTTTTCAATGGGGAAGGTAATACCATTTTCGATTTTCGATTTTCGATTTTCGATTGGGAATTACTGAGGAACTATGGGTTTGGAGCTGCTAAAGCAGTTTCATTATTTTTGGGAACTGGTATAATGTTTTGTGGCTTTAAACTTTGGCTAATGATTGTGGGGAGTGCGACCGCTGCATAATACAAATCCTTTAACAAGCCATACATAGGGCAAGGGGCGCAGCCGTACTCCCTCGGGACAGGAGTTCTTGACAAGTCCGCCCTGAGATTGAAAATCCTCTATTCTTCGATCGACTTTCCCCGGCTTGAAGCTTGAAAATTGTGCTACCCCTATTAATCAGATTAAAGTAGCAAAAAAAAATAAACCTGGTAAAAATCGCAGTTAGATGTTATAATTATGAGTCGCGAGTAGATAGTTCGTTAACCGAAAGATAGCGGATACCAGCGAGCGAACTTAGAAGCGGGAAAGAAAGAATTTTTGCAATCACCAATTAGCAACCACCAATTAGCAGATTACCGGAAAAATGACTAAAACAGCATGGGTATTTCCCGGACAAGGTTCCCAGGCGATCGGGATGGGTGCAGACTTATTAAACTTGCCAACAGCCAAAGCCAAATTTGAGCTCGCTAAAGAAATTTTAGGCTGGTCTGTCCCGGAAGTTTGCCAAAAAGAAGAAGCAAAACTATCTCGGACTCTCTACACTCAGCCTTGCTTGTTCGTAGTAGAAAGTATTTTGGCCGACTTAGTGCGAGAGAAAAGCGATCGACCAGCGGTAGTTGCCGGTCACAGTTTAGGAGAATACGTTGCCCTCTACGCAGCAGGCGTCTTTGACTTTGAAACCGGATTGCGCTTAGTCAAACGCCGCGCCGAACTTATGGACACTGCCTCCGGCGGGCAAATGGTGGCTTTGATCGGGTTCGACAGGCAGGAACTAGAATTGCAAATTCAATACAGCCGAGACGTGGTGCTGGCTAACGACAACAGCGAAGCACAAGTCGTGATTTCTGGAACGCCCGCTGCAGTAGAAGATTTGCTTGCCAAAATCAAAGTCAAACGCGCTGTTAAATTGAATGTTTCCGGTGCGTTTCACTCTCCGCTGATGGCATCAGTGGCTGCAGAGTTTCAAGTAGCCTTAAAGTCTGCAAGGTTTTCCGATGCTAAAATGCTGGTTCTCTCGAACGCAGAACCGTCAGCCACTACCAGCGCAGCCACTTTAAAGCAGCGGTTGACTCAGCAGATGACCAAAGGCGTGCGTTGGCGAGAAATTTCCCTGCAATTGCCGCAACAAGGAATCGATCGCGTAGTGGAAATTGGCCCCGGCAAAGTTCTCACAGGTTTGATCAAACGGACTTGTCCCGATTTAGCGCTGGTAAATGTTAGCAGTTTTGCAGATTTGCCCGCGTGAACGAACCTGACGGTCAACGGATTACCGTTAGACCGCAGGCTTCTTTTTCCTTTTTTTCAAAGGCTTTTTTGAGTGACGGAGTTCCCCCGCCACTTTCGTAACTTAGACCAATTCTCTTTATAAGCTTAGCTGAGTTTTTATCTCGATCCAAAAATTCTCCGCATTGACAAGAATGCCACCGCTCCGATAATTCTTTCGGTACTTTGTTGAGGCAATTCCAGCAATGTTGAGAAGTTCCTCTTGGATCGACAAACAAAATGCTTTTACCCAATTTCCAGGCGACATATTTTAGGACGCTGGCGAATTGCCCATGAGCCGCATCAAGCATGGATTTATTCAAGCCACTTTTAGCTGACTGACCGTTCGGCAAATAAACCAAATTACCATTTTCAACATCAGTCTTGGGCCGGGCACGTCTAGTTAAATTTTTGACACTCAAATCTTCAACAACTAAAACATCACATTTACCGAATAGCTCATGTGCAGTTTTAAACTGAAAATCTAATCTAGCTCTAGCTACGAACTGATGGAGTTGGGAAATCTTGTCCTTGATGATTTTCCAAGGCTTGGAACCTTTAACTCTATTAGCTAACTTCGCTTGAAGCCTTGCTAATTTCTGGGTCGACTTCCTCAAGAATCTAGGATTCTCAACTCTTTCACCATTAGAAAGATCAGCGTAATTAGTGATCCCCAGATCGATACCAATAGTATTTTCGACCGTCGGCTGAATTTCTGCAACCGTTACGGGAACTGTTTTATCTTCTAGCGTCAAGGAAATATACCACCCATCCGCTTCTCTGATAACTGTACCCGTCTTAACCTTGAATCCTGTTGGTATTGGACGATGGAAAACCATAGGCACTTGACCTATTTTTGCGAGGCTAATACAAATTCTATCTGGCTCGTCCTTAACAATATCAAGATTGTCTAGTTGAGGATAAGTGAAAGATTTGTAGTAATGAAGCCCTTTGAATCTGGGCTTACCTCTACGATTGCCATTTTTGTCGGGCGTGGTAAAGTTTGAGAAAGAAGTTTCCACTCTGTTGACGACATCTTGCAAAACCTGAGAATCTAACAGTTTGTAATCATGAAATAGCTTTTTTGTGTTTTTTAGGTCAGCCAATTGTATGGTTTGCCACTGTACATATCCGCCTTCAATGTTCGAGAAAACGTCACCTTTCCTGGTCAAAGGATTGCCTGACTCATCCTTTTTTCTGCCGTCCCTAGTTTGCACCCTAGTTAAGGGGATATCTTGATAAATTTCCTCAATCGGGACTATAGAAACAATTAAAGGACAGGCGTTGATAGGTGTTCTCGTGGACTCCCACCACCTAAATCTTTCGCCCAGACGGTAGTTGTACTGCCTACGACAGAGTTCTAGATGAGTAGCAATTGTTGCTAGTTGGGGCTTGGTTGGCTTGAGGCGGTACTTATATGTGAGTTGCATAAAAAACTTCTTTTTTCGACCTACTTTAATATACCATTTTCCTACTACAATATTTAGAACGTATTTTAAAAGTTAAGGTTTTCGCAAAATCTAGTTGTCGGCTTCCGTCCGCGACATCCGACGCTTCTTTCCATCACGCGGGCGTAATTTATTCGGGGTACTTCGCGCAGCGCTCAGATGCGTCCCCTCTAAATATACCGAGGGACTTCCCGGCTGTTAGTTAATCAAAAATCGAGAAATCGATCGACCTGACGGGGCGATCGCCAAATCCTGATGTAGACTAGGCGTAAAAACCAAGCTTATCTGGATGTTTATATGAAAAAAGTCCTTTACTGGTTGATGGGCGACAAGGCAGGCAGAACCATAGTAGGTGCGTGGAACTGGATGTGGGGACTGCCCGTGGAATCCGGCGGCCAGGTGTCGGTGGCGGTAGCCGAAGAGTCACTGCGATCGATGCAAGAATCAGTGCAAAAGCTAGCAGTAGCAGTCTCCACCCAAGTTGCAGCCTACCAGCGCGCCAAAACTAAATATGAAGAAAAAGTTAGGGAAATGCAAACCGTAGAGCGCCAAGCCATCACAGCCCAGCGCAACGGCAACGAAGAAGCAGCCCGCTTGGCAATGGCGAAGGTAATTCAGACAGAACAAATTCTGCCGCAATTAGAATCCCAAGTAAAACAAGCCGAACAATACGTCAACGCTTCCAAAGACAAGCTAAATCGAGAACGGATGAAGCTGGAAGCTTACAAAACTGATATGCAAAATATGAAAGATATGGCCGAGATTAACGAAGCCCTCGGAGCCATATCCAAAGTCAACAACGACCTCAGTATAGATTCAGCTCGATCGCAGTTTGAGCAAGCCAAAAACGCCGTCCACGGCCGCCACCTCAAACAGCAAGCTTTAGCAGAACTCTCTGAGAATCCCCAAGAAAGACTTCAGGCAGAATTAGACAATATGACCTTAGACGATGAAGTTAATCGCAGGCTACAAATGTTAGACGACTCCAACAACAAAGAACTTCCCAGCTAAGGACAATTTTATGGCTAAGAGCGGGCCTCCCCCCATAGTTTTTATCCTGTTATTTCTCTTGCTAGCCGGTGGTGGCTGGTTCTTTTTTCTCAACAAACCAGCGTCGCAAGATGTTAGTAACAATCCCCCCACTCCCACACCCGCAGGCGATGGCGTCCCACTTCCCGTCGCGCCAGTAGTGGGCGGTGCTTCGCCTGTTGCAGCTAGTTCCTTTGCGCTTCCAGCTTCTGTTCCTGCGGGTACGGCGGTGAGAATTGACGGTTCCACCAGCATGGTGACAATCAATCAGAACCTCAAGAACGGCTTTCAAGGCAAATTTTCGGGCACGAGAGTCGATACCAAAGCGAACGGTTCTGAAAAAGGAATTCAGGATTTGGCGGCGGGAACAGCCGATATTGCAGCGGTATCGCGACCTTTGACGGCTCAAGAACAAGGTCAGGGTTTGGCTGCTGTGCCCGTTGCCCTAGATACGATCGCCCTTGTAGTCGGCATTAACAACCCCTTCAAAGCAGGTTTAACCTCCGCTCAAGTTCAAGATATCTTCAAGGGAAATGTTCAAGACTGGTCGAAAGTCGGCGGCCCGGCAGGCCAGATTAAAGTGATAAATCGACCGGCAGTTAGCGGCACTCACCAAACGTTTAAAGAACAAGTGCTCGGAGGTGGCGAGTTTGGTACGACGGCAAATATTACCACGCTCGATCGAGATGCTACAACTCCCCTGCTGCAAGCTTTAGGCAACAACGGCATTGGCTATGCGACTTTCGCTCAAGTAGCCAATCAGAGAACGGTGCGCGTTGTTCCCGTTAACGGTGCGACGCCGGATGCGGGTAACTATCCTTACAAACGCCAGTTGTACTACGCCTACAAAAATCCTCCTAGCCAAGCAGTTAAGGATTTCTTGGGCTACGCGACTTCTTCGGAAGGACAGAAAGCTATGCTGGCTGGAAATTGAGCCTTTGCAAAGTTTTGAAATTCAGGAATTCACCAGAATAAATTCTGGCGCTACACAAGCAAATAGTCCGCCAGAATAAATTCTGGCGCTACACAAGCAAAGTCCGCCTGCGCGGACTATATTCTTCAGTCCGCGCAGGCGGACTTCGTTTGACAAGAAGCGGTTTCAACCGCCGAATAATCTCAAACGGACTCGATCTGATAGGCTAATATTCGATGTAATTTAAAATTTAAGGTTTTTCTGTGAGCAAAAGTCGCGAACCAGTCGAAAGTTTACTTCTCTACTATTTATTCAAATGGTCAATTGTCAGCCCGATGCTGCACCTGTACTTTCGGGGCCGCATCTACGGTGCAGAAAATGTTCCGACAGAAGGGCCACTGGTGGTAGTCAGCAATCACGCCAGCGATTTTGACCCGCCGATTTTGTCGAATTGCATGAGGCGGCCCGTCGCATTTATGGCAAAGGAAGAGTTATTTAAAGTTCCTATTTTGAAGCAGGCAATTACGCTTTACGGTGCTTATCCTGTGAAACGCGAAAGTGCCGACCGCAGTGCAATTCGATCGGCTATCAACTCTTTGGAAAATGGCTGGGCGACGGGTGTATTTTTGCAGGGAACTCGCACGCCAGACGGCAGAATTACTGAACCTAAATTAGGTGCTGCGCTGATAGCTGCTAAGGCAAAAGCGCCGCTGTTGCCTGTTAGTTTGTGGGGAACTCACGCGATTTCGTCGAAAGGTTCGGGAATGCCGCGTCCGGTGCCGCTGACGGTGCGAATTGGCAAGCTAATTGAAGCGCCCGGTTCCTCGGATCGCGAGGAGTTGCAAGCGCTGACTCAAAGATGTGCGATCGAGATTAATGCCATGCACGATTTGGGTCGCTGATTTTATAACTTTTGTTGCTGTTTTTCAGGTTATATCTACAGATAGATGAATGCTGAAGATAAACATCGAAAAATATCAATATACGTGATTGAAAAACAAGCGCAATAATTAGGCTTGAATTTGAGTTTAATTTGACAGGGGATAAGAAGAAAGATATGGTAACAAGCAATCAAACCCGCGCGTTGGGATTGTTTTCTAACCGCGAAGATGCCGAGCAAGCTCTGGCAGAATTGAAATCTTCCGGGTTTCCAATGGATAAAGTTTCGGTTGTTGCTAGGGATGCAGGTGAGTCTGTAGGCGATACTCAAACTAGCACTCAGGTGGGCGAGAAAAATCTAGACACAGGATCAGCAGTGGTTGGAGAAACTCTGACAAATAGTGCTTTAGCCAGCTTCCTAGTTGGTCTCGGAAGTTTAGCTATTCCCGGAATCGGGCCGATGATTGCAGCGGGGACTTTCGGCGCCTCACTGGTGGCTACCGTAGCAAGCACTGGCGTCGCGGCTGCGAATTTCGGTGGAGTGGTGAAAGCCTTGACTGACTTGGGAATTCCCGAAGAAACAGCGAGAATTTACACGGATCGCCTGCGGGCCGGCGATTATTTGGTGGTAGTAGATGGCGCTGAGGATGATATTAGTCGGGCTCAAGGGATTTTCAGTGGTCGGGGCATTCAAAATTGGGGCGTTTTTTAAACAAGAATTGTGCACCAAGTCTATCCCTAGGGCGATGCACACCTCACCATTGGTGAGAACAATCAGCTCAAATTTAGTACCAGACTTTTGTGTGAAAATTAGCGCATCGATCCCCCCTAACTTAAACAGGGGGGAACCGGAAACGGTCTTTCGTCTGCCTGGAAGGGCATTGAGATTCGGCTAAAACCCCGATCGAGACCGGGTTTTAGTCTTAAGTTGACATTCATTCATTGCCCACGCGATCCCTACAGGTAAATTATTGATTTTTATCGCTCATCTTTTGATGCTGAGGCGGTGACATAAGCGACAGCTAAAGGCGAAATTTTTTCTGTAACTGCTGCGATAACTTGGCGATCGAAGTCAGTCCAAACTCTGGGGCGATCGAACATACAAGGCTGCAAAACCCCCCACAATAAGCCGTCAGCACAAAGGTGAGCGTGAATCAAAGCTCGATGTCCGAACTCTTTTGCCTCAAAATCTTTGTTAACAACTTCAGGATTTGCTGTTTCAACATCCTCAACAAAAATCGAAGGTTCAGTTCGCAAAGCGGCTGCAAACAAAGGGTCTTCTTCCCCTAAAGATTCTGGTTCTTTTTTCCATTCTGCGTCCCAAACCTCTGGAATGTTGGAGTTGCGACGCCAGCAGTAAGGTACTCTGCCCATTTGCGTTTTAGGATTGCGGAGGTAGAGAAAAACCCGATCGCAATTTAACACCTCGCCTAAAGCCGGCACCAAAGCCGAAAAAACAGCATCCGGCGTTTTGCTGTCACTCAAAATTTCCTCTATAAATTGTGGCAGAATTTGGTCGGTCATTAACTTTAGCTTTTGAATTTCATCTACTAATTTTAAACTACTCCTTCTTTTCTCTTCTCTTCTTTTACGCATTTGTCATCAGCGTCTTCGCGGTTCGTTAAATCGCTAGAGGAGAGAAGTTTTAAAAGCAGAGGGAATGGGAAAAAATTTAAAACTTGCTCAATGCTTTCCTTTGTTTATTCCATTCTGGCTTGGCTGAAGTTAGCACCTGTATAACCGGTTGTCAGCCAAAGAATAGCCCTAGCGCCGTCGCGAACAGCTTTTTCCACCGGTTCGGGGGTTCGCCCAGACGGAACTGCCACAGGCTTAAAACTAATGCCTCGACTGCCGAGCACGATTTCGCCGATAATCTGAGCTCGCCGCATATGATCGTCTGAAGTGATCAGATACACGCTCTCAATCCCTCTAGCTTTCAATTCATCTACCAGCGTAGTAAAATTTGTTACCGTATCCACTGCTCTGTAGTCTAAGTGCACGCGATCGGACTCAATTCCGGCTTCTGAAAACACCCATTCCGCGAACTCAGGATTGCTGCCAGACGACACCCAAATCGGCAATTCAGGGTGATCCAGAGCAAATTTGGCGGCAAACACCTCTCGCTCAATAGCCCCACCTAGAACTAACACAGCTTGGGGTCTCTGAAATTCGCTCTTAAGCTGCTGGTAGCCAAACCAAAACGCCATCAAAAGCCCTACTAGGAACCAAAAACTGCGTGAAGTATTCAAAGGCTGGTAACGCCGCGTGTTTGAATTGATTCTTAACCACATCTAAACCTATAAAAATTTTATGTAACTCACAAAGGAACCATAGCAAAAAATACCGCACGTATAGCCCACTAACAGGAATTAAAAATTAAAAATTAAAAAAGGGTCGGGGGATCATAGATTTTAGATTTTAGATTTTAGATTTTAGATTGACTCTACGCTTGTGGTGGGCTGAAACAGGTGATTTTAGATTTGAGATTTCAGATTTTAGATTTCCGATGGATTCTATAGAGGTTCTGCGTAAGTCCTCGTGTTCAACCAAGTATTCGTCTGTGGGCGAATTCGTTAGCGGATATGCAAAAAAGAGGGGCAAAACTTAGGCTTACCCCTCCTGCTGTTAATTTTTCTTGGTTTTTAACGGGACTGGCCGGGTTCGAACCGGCGGCCTAGCGCTTCAGATTTGTGTGAGTTTCCCCACTCTCTGGACTATACCTTCACCATATGCTTGCAGCTTTTAGGTGGTGACCGTCTAGTCTCTAAACCTTCCTGATTTCAATATAGGCGATTGTTTAATCGCCCTGAACTCAGGCTTGGCTTGGTATTGCCTTAGAGTCATAGGAACCCACGAACTCTTTAGGTTTCACCAAATTTGACCACATTCACTCCTAGAGTTTCCTCGCAGGGTGCCCGATTCTTCAGGAGGCGCTTGCTCTATCCATCTGAGCCACAGCCCCAGTTGCTAAACCGTTTTGATTATAGCAGTTAATGTCGATTTTGATTTTTTTTTGATGATTACCGATCGCCAGTTGCGAGTTTCGCAGCGATGCGGGCAAAGTTTTCTGCTGCGGTGAGTTTACCAGCACCGTAACAGGCGCGCTGTCTCCATGCGGTGACGGGGAGATGTCCCAGGGGAGCATCTTCGTTGAAGGAGAGCTCGCTGTAATATTTCCAATTTTCCTTGACTCGCCAGCCGACGCGATCGCAAAATTCAGTATAATTTGCCTCGGTACTTTCCCAAATCTGCTGCTGCACGCTCAACCCGAACCGCCCGCTGCTGTATTGTTGCCAAAGTTTGTCGATCGTGCGAAGGTCTGTAGGAGGAAAACTGTCAATATCGGCTGCACTCAGCCAGCCTTCGTCTTCCCTGACAGCGATTTGCAGCAAGATTTCCCAAGTGTGTTCATCAGCTTTGCGCCATTTTCCAGTTTCTAATAGCTTTGTCAGTTGGCGGTAGTCCATCCCCACTTCGGAAATAGCCGGAGTTGTGGCAGGTATACCGCCGATTTTGTCTTCTAGTCGCAGTAGAGTGCTGACAATCAATTCGGGGTTTAGTTGTTCGAGGCGGTACAGAACCCATTCTAACTGAGATTGCAGGTACGTGCGGGCGATCGCACCTTGCTGCAATTCCCCATGCAACTCATCAAATTTAGCTGACCAATTTTGTTGAGTGCGGGCCAATTCCCACATTTGTTTTGCCCACTGCAATCTAACTTGTTCTTTTTTTAAATAAGTTTTGGAAGGCTTAGCACGTTGCGGGTAGGGAGTCACATCCCAGCCGCAAATCGAGCAAAACTCTGCTTTTTCTTCTATGTATTCAGCACCGCACACTGGACAGTTAGACATATCGCCATCAATTCGGTTGCCAAGTAATTATAGGACATCTGGTAAATTAACCCTAATTCGATTAGGTACGCACGGAACACCCTACAATTACAGTTTATCTGTAGTAATGTGCGCTTTTCGCACCCCAAAGTTAGAGTTATTTATACCGGTCTAACAAGGCAAGCGAATAGTAAACAAACTGCCTTTGCCCAACTCTGATTTTACGTCGATCGTGCCGCGGTGAGCTTCGACTATTTGGCGGCAGAGGTGTAGTCCCAAACCTGTAGCAGACCGCAAGTGAGTTCCCGGCCCAAACCTTTCAAATAACTTCGTTTGTGCTGCGGGCGAAATGCCGGCACCGGTGTCTTTGATTTCTATGATTACCCATGCCAGCGGTTGGTTTTTGAAGCTAGTATAAGCAGGTGAATTAGCAGCTTTTAAGCTGACATCTATTGAGCCGTTGTCGGTGAATTTAATCGCATTTCCGATTAAATTTGTCATCAAGCGGTGCAGTTCCAGACGATCGCCCGGATACTTCGCAATCGGTGCACTTTCTGCACTTTCTGTCAAGTCTAAATTTATCGACAAACCTTTAGCATCCGCTAGGGGAGCTAGTTCTTCAGCTACCTCAGTAATAAGCTGGCGCAAGTCCACGGCAGCAAAAGTTAGGGATTTGCGGCCTGCTTCGTAGCGGTAAACTTCCAGCAGCATATTTACCAGCGCGATCAGGTTTTTGTTGCTGCGAACCATCGTCCCGAAAGCGTCGCGCATCTGAGGCGAAATTTCTCCCAAAGCTCCCTGCTGCATTAAACTTAGCATTCGATCGGCTGCTACCAGCGGCGTCCGCAAGTCGTGAGCGAGCCGGGAGACAAAATCTTCGCGCTGGATGGCGATCGAGTTGCGCTCGTCTACGCTGTGTTTTAGCCGCAGGAGCGATCGTACCCTCGCCAGCAGTTCGTCCATTTCGACTGGTTTGCGGATGAAATCGTCTGCTCCCATGTCCAATCCCTGCACTACGCTCGCACTGTCGTGAGCAGTGATCAGCAAAATCGGCATAAAGGGCAATTCCTTATTTTCTCGGATTCGTTTAGTCACTTCGTAACCATCCATTCCCGGCATCATCACGTCTAGCAGTACCAAATCCGGGGCTGACTTGTCAATTTGACTCAAGGCAGAAAAGCCGTTTTCGGCGGTGCTAATTTCGTAACCTTCTTCTTCTAGGATTGTCTGAACCAACAAAACATTATCTGGTGCGTCGTCTACCACCAGAATCCGATCGGCTTTTGTGGCATTCGGAACAGATAAATAACTCATTTAATTGTTAGCCTGGAAATAAATACTAACTTTAATATGGCATCCGATTTATGTTTTCACATTTTTCCACTTCTTAACTCTGTCATAAGGAATATATCAAAAGTTTATCAAATCTTTTTACTTTTGAGCACTCGGATGTAATATAATCTACTACTTGGTTGTCATAGTATGCACGCCGTCCCAATCATCGGGCGGGGGTACTTCCAAATAGCTTAGGGATCGGTCGAGGTGAACTTCCACAGGTCGATCGTTCGGTCGCATAGCTAAAGCCGCTTCAAAACAATTAATAGCTTTGTGAAAATTTCTAGCAATATAAGCATCCCGACCGTTGCTGTAAAGTTCCAAAAACCGAACGGTTTCCCCATCAATGGGTTCAGAACTATTTTGCAGCAACTCGTAAATACCCACCGGCTGATTTTTTCCCTTAACCCGCACCTTGTCCAACTCTCGCACCCAAATCCCTTCGCGACACAAACTGTATGTAAATTCGCTCAAAATTATATCGCAGCCGTACTCCTTTGTAAGCTGTTCCAAGCGCGAACTCAAATTCACCGCATCCCCGATTACCGTGTAATCCATCCGCTTTTGGGAACCAATATTTCCCGAAACCACCTCTCCCGAACTAATCCCAATTCCGAAGCGAAACGGATCTGCACCGGGGCGAGAATCATTAAACTCTTTCAAACGGCGGCGCATATCTAAAGCCGACTGAACCGCCATCCAACCGTGACTTTCCGGAGGATTCAGTGGCAGGGGCGCGCCGAAAACCGCCATTAAAGCATCGCCGATAAACTTGTCTAAAGTGCCTTCGTAGTGGAAAACGGCCTCCACCATCGTCTCAAAATATTCGTTCAGCAGGGATACCACATCGGACGCTCCCAAATTTTCGGTCAGCGTGGTATAGCCGCGAATGTCGGAAAATAAAATAGTCACTTCTTTGCGTTCGCCCACCATCAGGGCGCCTTCACCCAAGGCCATCACTTTATCTACGACTCCAGGAGTCAGGTAGCGGTACATCGTATTTTTCATCCGCTTTTCGTGGCTGATGTCTTCGAGTACCACTAAACCGCCACGCACGCCGCCCTCTGGATTGAGCAGCGGGTTGACAGTCAAATTCAAACTACGTTCAATTACTTTTATTCGAGCGGCGGGGATGGGCAGCGGACAATAAGGGTGATACAGGGCAGAATTTCGCAGCGCAAATAGAGATTGGGCATTAGCTAATTCTGCCAGCGCTACTTCCTCAGTCCACGCGCGGTTTTCGCCCCAAGCGTAATATAAATTAGGATCAGTGCGATCGGGCACGGCCAAAATATAACTTTCTTCTTCTTCTTCTTCTTCTTCTTCTTCTTCTTTTTGTTGAGAATTGAGCGTTTTTTCTACCAACAGTCCCACAGTTAAACTTTGTTCGGGAACGTAATGTCTGGCAGCATTGTTGAGACTGTCTTCGAGTCGAAATTGCAAATTTTCGATCGGTACAACTTCCCAAACATAGCGATTCACAAGTTTTTCTTCCCAAATCTGGGGATTGTGTTTGCTTTTATCTGGATTTACCGGACAGCCCAACAATTCCAGCGCCGCTTCGTTAATCGTTACAACTCGCCCCTGTAAATCGGTGGAAATTACTGCATCTGAAAGACTTTGCAGCATATCTTTTTGATACTGCTTTTCCACCATCACGTTCTGAAAAAGTTGAGAATTTTGCAGCGCCATTCCCGCTTGGGAATTAAACGCTCGCAAAAACTCTTCGTCGGAAGGGGTGAACGTACCTTGGTTCTTATTAATTAGCTGAGTTACCCCGATCAGCTCACCTTTAGCGTTATGCACCGGCATACACAAGACAGTCCGAGTGCGGTATCCCGTTTGCTGGTCTGTAGAGGGATCAAAGCGGGGATCGTCGTAAGCATCTGTAATATTTAGAGGTTGACCAGTCGAAGCCACGTAGCCAGCAATTCCCCTATTCGCAGGAAGGCGGACTTCCATCATCGTTGTGCCGTCAGCCTTAGCTAATTTTGTCCAAAGTTCGTTGGTTTCCCGATTTAACAAAAATAGCGTGCTGCGATCGGCCTGCATCAAGTCGCGAGCTTGATCCATGACAGAGCGCAAAGTGGTTTCCAAGTCAAGACTTTGACCCAAAGTCGTGGTCGCTCTCAAAAGTGCGGCAACCCCTCGCTGGTTGCGGGCCACGACGTAGAAAGACTGACAGCTTTCGAGAATAATCCCGATCGAATCTGCAAAAGCCTGGAACTGCTGTTCGTCTTCCTCGCTAAAGGAGACTTTGCCAGCTTTATTTAACAGTCTGACCACCGCCACGGGTTCCTGTTGGCTCTTGCTGCTAAAAATTGGCATACACAGCATGGTCTCGATGTGGTAGCCCGGTGGTTCGTCTACTTCGGAATTAAAATACTCGTGCGATCGAGCTTCGGCGACATTAATAGATTTTCCGGTTGTTGCTACGTAGCCTAAAATGCCTGCATCCATAGGCAAGCGTACTTCTACCTCCTCGCCCGTCAGTGGATCGAGTGTTTTGTGCCACAGTTGATTTTTGTTGGAGTCAACCAAAAAAATTGTTGTCCGGTCTGCTTGCAAAATTTGGCCAATTTTGACAGTGAAGGCATCTAAAAGTTGCTCTAAGAGACTTTCGAGTGCTTCATTGTTAATCAGGTCCATCGCCCGGATAAATTGCTGAAATTCAGCCGTGATAAAGTCCAGCAGGCACACTAATTCAGGAACTGGCAGGCTCTTAACACGGGAGGTCAATGCCCCCATAAAATTGACTTGAGTCAGTGTAGCCAGAACGCTACCAGTATTGGAGAATGTCATGATTAACTGCTTGCTCAGAGGGGTAGACTGACCGCAGGTCGATCGGCGCTAGATTCGGCGGCGGTGCAAACTCTTGAATTTGTTTGCCAGCGCATCGGCACTCGCTTGTCGTTTTGATGAATCGTGAGTTCAAAAGTGGCGCACGCAACTTCAGTTTGCTTGTTTTGTATGCTCGATCGATCTTTTTTCCAACCTCGATAAGCTGTTGCGGCATTTAAATTGTCTGTCAAAAAACAATCTAACTCTTGTGGGGAGTAGGGGTTGGGCGTCCCGCCCGCCCTGAATATGCAATTAAAAGGCGCGACAGCTTACTGATGAGGGTTCGTCAATTCAAGCTGAACTTGAGTTCGCAAAACAGAAGGCCTGAAAATTAGGTGACAGGCTTTAGTTCGATCGAGAGTGCAGTGTGGATTTGACGCTCTGTGCTCGGCCCCAGCGCGCGGTGTGACAGTTTTAGCGCACTCGGCGACCGTATCCGGTCAGGTAAAGGGCGCTATGAAAGCAGCGCGCAAGGCATTCCTACAGAGCTTACTCATAGTTTAATGGTAAACGCAACAGATACATTTAACCCGGTAAATCCAGGATTGCGCCTCGATATACTGTGTATGGCAGATCAGGCATCGCTTTTAGCGATCCCTAATAGGGAGGTATCTCTCAAAGCTTTCAACAAAATATTGAAAGCGCTATTCAATGCGTTACGCTTTTGGGGGCTGATCCGTTACGCTTACTACGAAACTTTTTCGCTTAGTCCGATGCTTCGGCGCTGGTTTTAAACGGTAGCCTATCCTATTACATACTAAGCTGTTCGACATTCAAACTGCACTATTTGTGGGCCAGACCCCATACTGCAAGGGGTTGAGGCAATAAATTTAAATGACTAACAGCTTACCAATGTCTACCGCTATCTTCTAAGAGTTTACAAGAATTCGTTTACTATACGAAAACAGCAGGATAACGACGGTAATTTATGCAGCAAAAAAGTTCGATCGGTCTTTGAAAACATCCCTATTCAATACCAACTGACGATCGAACAGCCAAGCTAAGCTGGCGGCGATGTTTAAAGGTGCTACAGATCCTGACATTTAGGCCGCTCTGGGCATAGACTCGGCAAACACCACTGATTGATAGTACCGCTGCAGTTGTGCGGCGGCGGCGGCCCAACCCCAGCGTTCGGCTTCTCGGCGAGCGTTGTGGCGCAGGGTTTCCCGTTCTTCGGGATTCGCAAACAGACGCTTAGTGGCGGCTAGTGCTCCTTCTTCGTCGGCGGGGTCAAATAAATATCCGTTAACACCGTCGGTGACGATATCGGGAATTCCGCCGCTGCGCGCCGCCACTACAGGCGTCCCCGCAGCCATTGCTTCTAGGAGCACTAAGCCCAGGGTTTCGGTGCGGGAGGGAAAAATGAAGGCGTCGGCGGATGCGTAAGCTCTGGCGAGTTCTTGCCCCTTGAGGTAGCCGACAAAATTGGTGGGTGTACCGGCAAAATATTGTTCCAGGGTTTGCCGATGCGGGCCGTCTCCCACTAAGGCGAGGCGGGCATCGGGAATCGCTGCGAGGACTGGTTTGATGCGTTCGATTTCTTTTTCTGCACCGAGGCGGCCGACGTACAGCAGCAGGGGGCTGTCTGGGTTATTTGCAGAAAGGCGCGATCGCATTTCTCGACTTGCCAATTCCGGGACAAACATTTCAGTATCTACACCCCGCTGCCACAAATCTACCCGCTCAATGCCGTGGGTTCTCAATTCTTCTACCATTGCTGTAGAAGTACATAAATTCAGTTCTGCTTGGTTGTGAGCACCTTTGAGCAATTCCCACAATAAAGGTTCGAGGACTCCAAAACCGTAGTGGTGCAAATATTTGGGCAAATGCGTGTGATAAGAAGCCAAAATCGGAATGTTGAACTTTTTCCCGTAATATATACCGCCCAATCCCAAAATAGCGGGATTGACAACATGAATAATATCAGGTTTAAACTGCTCTAATTGGCGACCGACAGCCGGAGAAGGAAGTGCCATTTTCAATTCCGGGTACATCGGCAAAGGCAAACCCTCCACACCGTAAACTCGGACACCTTTGTATTCTTTAATCCCGTAATCTGGAGAAAATATCAGAACTTGTTCGCCCGCGCGCTGCAAGTGATCTACAGTGTGAATCAGTCTAGTGACAATGCCGTCTATTTTCGGCAGGAAAGTTTCAGTGAAAAGAGCGATTCTCATAATAAATTGTTTAGGAAACCGATGATAATCCTAGCCTCTGGAAGATGTCGGGGTCGATGACAGGATACACTGCCTCGCAGGGAGTCAGTAATTGCGTGCTATCGCCTCCATTATATTGACGCTGTTGCTGTACGAATTGGGAAATATCCTCGATTTTAACAATCCATTCTCGCGCGTAACGAGCTAAAACACTGCCGCGCAAACCGAGTTGAATTGCCCGCCGATCCATTTTCGATCCATTTGGGTGATGGTCCGGGTTCCATTGCAGCCGTACAGCCGAATTTTTAACAGCTTGTTGCCATTCTTTTTCGCTTCCATACACTGCTGGAACGAAATTAGAATGGACAGCAGATGCTAAAATTTCGTCAAAAGCCGAGCGCTTCAGCCAAATAGCCAGAATTACTTCTTGTCCGGGTTTTGTTCCCCATTCCGAGCGATACATCATCCATAGAAAATTGGGCTTAATCCAACTCATGCGATTCAGACTAAATTCCCCACCGAAATAACCTTGTTCCGCTGCAAAAAGACCGATCGCCGGACGGTAGGCTTGGTACACTACGACCGTATGTTCATCAAATTGTGCCAGAATGTGACGACCTGTTTTCGGCCATTTACTTGCCTGGTTTAAGTAGGGCTCTGTTAGCAGCTTCACCACAACTAATTACTCTCGTGATGTTTCTGGGGGCAACATACAAACTCCGTGAATTCCTATCCCTACAATTATCCCGCCTCAAAGCAATTCCACACCTTCGGCAAAGCAATTAATTCTGTGAATTTCCTTTGCTGTTCTGGCAATTAATATTTCTGTTCCAGAGGCAAATGGGGCTTCGTTATGGAATTTTTTAATTAACCGCAGAGGACACAGAGGACACAGAGAAAGAGATAAAAAAGATAGATTATCGTAATATACAGCCAAATCCATTCAGAACTTGCGAACCCTTCTCCTCTCTTCCCTTCTTTTCTCTTACTTCGCGCCCTTCGCGCCTTCGCGGTTCGTTAAAAAGCTCTTTCCCCGCAGATAGAGGCCCGAACTTACTTCCAAGAAACCTTCGGCAAAATTTGGTTTTTATCGACACGGTGCTGATATTTTGTAGCAAAATTCAGCAGAGAATCGAGCAGGGAATCTGAGAGATAGTGCGGTTGCAAACCGAGGTCTAGCAAATTGGTGTTTTTGGCATTGAAATAATGTTCTTCTTTCTCGACTCTGGGATTTTCGAGGTGGTTGATTTCTACTTTTAATCCCATAGCCATCCCTGCTTTTTGCACCAAGGAGGCTAAGTCGCCGACGCTGAATTGTTCGGTGAATTGGTTGAAGACACGGAATTGTCCGGCTTCGGCAGGGTTGGCGATCGCCAATTCCACGCACCGCACGGTATCCCGAATGTCTAAGAAGCTGCGGGTTTGTCCGCCAGTGCCGTAAACCGTCAAAGGATGACCGATCGCAGCTTGGATGCAAAATCTGTTCAAGGCTGTACCGAATACTCCGTCGTAGTCCAAACGGTTGATCAACAGTTCGTCCATGCCTGTTTCATCTGTGAGCACGCCGTAGACGACGCCCTGATTTAAGTCGGTGGCTCTTAAACCCCAGATTTTGCAAGCAAAATGGATGTTGTGGGAGTCGTGGACTTTTGACAGGTGGTAGAAACTGCCTGGTTGTTTGGGATAGGGTAGTGTATCCTTGCGGCCGTTGTGTTCGATCGTAATGTAGCCTTCTTCAATGTCAATATTCGGCGTGCCGTATTCGCCCATTGTCCCCAATTTCACTAGGTGACAGTCGGGGAAGTCTTCGCGGATGGCGTACAGCAGGTTGAGTGTCCCGACGACGTTATTGACTTGAGTGAGGACTGCGTGTTCGCGATCGATCATTGAGAAAGGTGCCGAACGCTGTTCGCCGAAATGGACGATCGCCTCTGGTGCAAATTTTCTCATGCTTTTGCTGAGAAAATCGTAGTTGGTGATGTCACCGACGAACAAGTCGATCGACTTGCCCGTTAAATCTTGCCATCGCTGGAGTCTTTGCTGAATCGGTGCGATGGGAGTGAGGGTGTCGCTGCACAGTTCTAGATCCCAGTGCCGCCGCACGAAGCTGTCGAGGATGCCAACTTCGTAACCCTTGTTAGAAAGGTAGAGTGCGGTTGCCCAACCGCAATAGCCATCGCCACCAATAACCAGGACTTTCATAAATCAACGGTGAATCTTGCTTGCCAATACTGGGTTAATGTATCAGGTTATGGTGCATTCTGAACCTTTAATCAAGCGTGTTCGCCTAGGAAGGAGTCTGTTTTTTTTGATTAAACCTGAATTTCGTCGGCGAAACTGGCCCGGCGGGTGAATTCAAAGGGGCCGGCCTGGGCTCCCCAGACATGGGCGTCGGTTTCTGGGTCACGTCCGCGATCGTGGCTAATAAATTTGTCTTGGTCAATCTCGAATTCGCTGTCTAGATAGGTTTTTTTGCCCTTTCTGACCACCATGCAGCCTTTTCCTGGTTCGACAGACCCTTTGAAGCTGTTGCCCGTCCACTGCGTAATAAAGGTGCAGCCGGGAAGTAGTGTCAGTTGTTCTTTTTTGATTTCTTGCAGCCGTTGCGGGTCGCGGGCAGCGCCGTAGAATTGTTCTTCGTTTTCTATGGCATAATTTTCGATGTCGATTCGATCGCCCACCGGGATTAATTTTAAGACTCGGACTCGGTACGGTACATTCAGTTCAATATCGTAGGCTTGTTCTAGGTACAAGCTGAGCCCATCCAGAACTTCGACGGGCAAAGGCCTCATGCACACGCGGATGTGGGCGAAGAAGGGCGGGTTTTCAAAGGCTTGGGCTTGGTTGCTGAAGTCGGCGGCCATCCAGCGGGCGAGGGTGACGATATCGGTGGAATGAGTCATTTCGATTTTAGATTTTGGATTTTAGATTTTGGATTGAGGGAGTAGAAATTATTTTAGGGGATAGCGGGCGATCGGCTATAGAAGGTAGTTATATGGTTTACGAACAAGTAAAGAAACTGCGGCGATAAGTACGGCATTAATCAACGTATCCCATTAGCGAGATCGCCCTTTTCTTCTGCCAACTCTCGAATTTGTAGTCGAACTCGCCCCATTGGTTCGCCCTCAATCTTCCAAAACCTCAACCAAATCTTCCATTGTCACGTCGAAGGCGCGGGCAATTTTGTAGACAGCAGAAAGATCGACTGTATTCAAAGCATCGCGCCTCCCGTAGCTTTTTACTGTGTTGTAGTTGACTCCCGAGCGATCGGCAACTTCTTTGAACGTCCAACCTCTTTGCTCAGCTAGTTCTCGAATCCGCAATCTAACATATCCCATTAGCGCGATCGCCCTTACTATTCCAAAAACTCGACCAAATCTTCAACTAAACCAAAAGGAGTCCCGCGCTCTACCTGTACCCAGGTGAGCGTCGAGCGTCGGGAGGAATTTGCGTGAGCCAGGAGAGCCGCCCCGAACCAAACCGATGACTTTATGTGTCCGAAGGTGAGGGGCGGTCGATGAGCGAACAAATAATTTTTGCTACACCACTTGCTTTTGCCATCTTCACGAGATATAATTTTCTCAGCGTTCGTGAAAGTGATGCCTCAAATAATCACCGCCAAGCTAAAACTAAACCTGAATGCCGAGCACAAAGGTTTGGTGTCTCAGACTACCTTGGCTTATCGCGATGCCTTGAATCATACTTCGCGAGTTGCTTTTGATGCGAACAAAACCAGCAATGGCGCTCTCGTTGCAAAAGGCTGTTTACAACGAATTGCGTGTTCGATTTGGGCTGGGCGCTCAGATGGCTTGCAATGTACCCAGACAAGTGTCGGCAACCTACAAAACACTCTGGACTAAGGTAAAACAATCTAACGATGCTATTGCCAAAGGGTACACCAAGAAAAGGTACAAAGGACTAGACCAGCCCCCTAAGTATATTTCTCGAACTTGTACCTTGAATTATCAGCGCGACTACTCGTTCAAATCCGAGCAGAGGGTGAGTATTATTACCCTAGCTGGTAGAATAGTAGTTTCGTATGATGGCTACAACAAGCATCTGGATTTGATTGCCAAGGGTTCCAAGTTTGGAGCAGCTAAAATTGTCTATCAGCGTTCCTCTAAGGTTTACTATTTGATGGTAAGTATTGAGGTAGAAACCCCTGAGCTCGACCCACTGAAAATAACCAGAATTTCTGGCGTTGACGTGGGGATGCGCTACTTAGCCGTAGAAACAGACTTACAAAACAAGTCTAATTTCTACTCAGGTTCAGAAGCTAGACATAAAGCCAACCGCTATCATAAAGCTAGACAAACTCTTCAGCGTAAAGACACTCGTTCGGCAAAGCGCAGACTAATTGCTTTGTCGGGAAGAGAAAGACGGTTTATCGCTGACGTGAACCACCAAATTAGCAAGGATATTGCCAAACCTAATACTTTGATTGGACTGAAAAACCTAACCGGAGTTCGGGAGAGAATGAAGTCCAAGTCTGGTAAAAAGGCTAGCAAGAAACAGCGAAGAGCTAATCGAAATAAAGCTAAATGGTCGTTTGCCGAATTGCACGGCTATATTGACTACAAAGCTAATTTGAACGGCTCTTTAGCTACTAAAGTCCCAGCTCATTATACTTCGCAAAGCTGTCCAAAGTGCGGACACACATCAGCAGGCAATAGACCAAAAAAAGGGCTATTGTTTCGCTGTGAATGTTGCGGACACGAGCTTCATGCTGATTTGGTGGGTGCGCGGAATATTGCCATGAGAACGTTGCTTGTCCGGCAGGACTGGACGAGTACGGGGAGCTTGTCAGCATCCCCTAATGTGTCGGGCCGTGAAACTAAAGCTGAGATTCTGCAAAGATTGTCCCAATTGCGGTGGAGCTCAGATACAAGCCCACATCTCCGGCGGTACTCCGCTTGATGCTGGGTAGTTGACTCATGACATCAAAAGCAAGGGCGATCTTCTGAACGGCACTCAGATCGACCATACTCATCCCATCATCGCGTCTAGCGTACCCTTTAACCGTGTTGTAATTGACCCTCTTGGCGATCTGCCACGTCTTGCAGCGTCCAGCCCTTTTCTTCTGCCAACTCTCGAATCTTTAGTCGAACTCGCCCCATTGGTGCGCCCTCAATCTTCCAAAATCTCGACCAAATCTTCCATTGTCACGTCGAAGGCGCGGGCAATTTTGTAAACAGCAGAAAGATCGGCTGTATTCAAAGCATCGCGCTGAACGTAGCTTCTGACAGTGTTGTAATTAACTCCGGATCGATCCGCAACTTGCTTTAGTGTCCAACCCTTTTGCTCAGCTAGTTCTCGAATCCGCAGTCTAACGTATCCCATGTTTTAACTTGACATTGATGCGTATGCAACATATGATATCTATGTACACTAAAAACGATCGCCCTCCTAGCCTCGAAAACTTAAGGGCGATCGCCTTTTCTATCACACCCCGCGTTTGCGGGGAAGGATTACCCTATGATACCAACATCCAAGCCCAAATTAAACACTCATCCCTGGTGTATCGTGCGACAATTGCCAAATATGCAGCGATTGGTGGTTGCTCGGTTCCACCGCCGGGGCGATGCGGATGGATACATACAGATTTTACGGCGGTTGTTGCCGACGGCTAAACACGCGATCGTTTTTGATACGACAGGGGCTGAGAAATTGGCAGAAGTGCGATCGACTCAATTAGAACGAATCTTGTAATTAATCAGGAGCGATCGTGTTTTATAGCAAGTGCGATCGCTCCTGTGTTATAACCCAGAAGTCAGCCCCTAGCCAGACTCCACGCTAAAATTATCATCCTTAAGCGGATAATTTTTTTTTCGTTTTTTTTTACTCTATTATACTCTATAATATTTCCGATTTCAATTAGAAGCGCTATAGTGAACGGCCAGTTTCTTCATTTGGATGTAGGTGATAGAGTTGTGGTGTTGATAGTTTTAAGCAGCATTTTGTTGCTTATTTTCATAACAGGAGAATAAAACGGTATGCTACTGGTTAAGACAAAACTTGGCATCAGTTTTATTCATGCTATTGGTCTTTTCGCAGCGCAGTTTATTCCCAAAGGTACTGTTACCTGGGAATACTCTCCATACTTCGATACGTCTTATGAAGAGGCTGATGTTGAACGTATGTCTCCTTCAGCAAAAGAACAGTTCCTAAAATATGCCTATTTTGACAATATCCTCTGTAGATATGTTCTTTGCTTTGACGATCAACGTTTCATCAATCATTGTTCGGAGTCTCCTAATATTCTTTCGACATTGCGACGAGACGTTGCAGCAGTTGACATCTACGAGGGAGAAGAACTTGTTTGCAACTATAACTGTTATGATGATACTTATTTTATACGTCTTGGCATTCAGGAAATCACTCTGACACGCACCATACAATCTAGTTAAAGTGTTACAATTGCGTACTGGATTTATTGAATTAGTTAATACTAGCATAAAGTTTTATAGGAGGAAGCACTTGCGCGATCTATCTACAGATAAAACTAGAGATTTTTCGCGCAAATACTTCGCCCAAACGATACTTTTGCCAGAGATTAAATCCTCTGGTTGAGGCATCTAAATTAGCAAATTAGATGAGTTTGACAGCCCGCAGACCAAACATCAGGACTGTCGCCAAGCCGATCATGCCGCCAAAAAGCCCGAAATAAGTTATTATTCCGCTAAGAGTCATAAAAATCCTCGGTAAGTGGGTTCCTCAGCGTCTTTAGACCTGAGAGGGAAACGATACGAGCGGTTTCAACCGCCTTAAATAATTTACACCTTTACCGCCTTGGAATTACTTAGTTCCGGGTTCTTTTGTAATAAACTTTCAACAGGACAATTACTGCTTCAAACCTTTCACCCTGTACGCATAATGGTTTGCTCTTTCTTAGAGCCTCCTTTCGGGGTAATGTTAGCACGCGCCAATGTTTAGTGAGCTTGTTAGGTCAGCAGCGCTGTCTTACCTAAGAGTAAAACTGTTTAACCACTGACGACAGAGCGGGGAACTAGCTACGCATTCTCCCGCTGTCGTGACTCAAAAAACTTAGTCAGTTAAGACGCTTGGCTGGTCAACTAACTGAAGTTGTAGGCATCAAGCCCGTTACTTCAGTGCGGGGCGCTGACTGCAATTTCTCCAAAACAATCATTGACACTCCTGGCGCGTAAACGCACCGGGATTCTTTAATCTACGAGCCAATTTGCTGAGGCAGGATTTCTCCAGCCAAAGTAGAGATTGATTCTCCTAAAGCGTTGCTTGCGTCAAGCGCAAAAGTTCCGGTATGCCCTACCGTACCCAATCCTCTCCTTGAGGATATTTCTAGCCGCGTTTTCGTCTCTATCCATTACACACCCACATTTACACACGTGCGTTCTAGTAGATAGCGTTTTCTTGACAATTACACCGCAGCTAGAGCATTCTTGGCTGGTATATTGCGGATTCACCGCAACCGTAATCTTTTCAAATACTTTTCCAAAGTATTCAAGCCAGACACGGAACTGATACCAAGATGCGTCGTTAATAGACTTAGCTAAACAATGATTCTTCACCAGATTTTTTATTCTCAAATCTTCGTAAGCGATTACATCGTTTGATGAGATTACGCACCGTGCAAGCTTCATTGCATGGTCTTTACGCTGCCTACTTATTTTGAGATGGCGTTTGCCTAGAATCCGCCTAGCTTTGTCCCTGTTGTTTGAACCTTTTACTTTCCTGGACACCCGACGTTGACAACGTTTAAGGACTTTTTCACCTTTTCGCAAAAATCTCGGGTTCTCAACCGTAATTCCTTTTGAGTCGGTGTAATATTCCTTCAATCCTACGTCTAAGCCTATGGTGTTCCCAGAGGGGGCTATGTTTTCCTTTCGATCAATATCAATACAAAACTGAACGTATACGCCATCCGCACGTTTTACCAATCTCACCCGTTTTATTTGGCTAATTTGGTAGAAATGCAAATCGCGTGTCCCCTTGAGTTTTAACCGCCCAATCCCTTTCTTGTCGGTAAAATTGATGGATTTTCGGTCGTCGGCAAGTTTCCATCCAGTTGATTTATACTCAACAGATCGGCAATCTTTCTGGAACTGTGGATAGCCTTTTTTGCCAGCAACACCCTTCTTGCAGTTATCGTAGAATCGGGAGATAGAAGACCATGCTCGTTCTGCACTAGCTTGTCTAGCCATTGAGTTGAGTTCGTCAGCAAAGGAAAAATCACGCGCCAGTACAGCGCAGTATTTATTCAAATCATATTTATCCACCTTTTTGTTGTCCATCCAATACCTTATACAGCTATTGCGGACGAATTTTGCGGTACGAATTGCTTCGTCTACGGCAGTAAACTGATTTGATTTTCCGTATGCTTTAAACTCGAAAACTAGCATGGTTTTACCTCCCACCTTATGCTACTATGTTCAGCATAGGATGTTCCGTGACTTATTAAAACTTTACAATTAAAGCCGTCAAGCGAAGGACGGGGTTTTTAACCCAATTTCCTGATAAAAAGACCTATAAGAACTATAATCTAAAATCTAATATCTAAATTAGATAAATATGCAATCGATAATTAAAGTTGACTTGGGGCCACAATCTTACAATGTTTGCGTGCGATCGGGCGGTTTAGACGAACTCGGCAGTCTGATGGGCGATCTAAGTTTGGGCAAAAAAGTGCTGCTGGTGTCGAATCAGTCGATTTTTCGGCAGTACGGCGAAAGAGCAACAGCGGCCATCGAATCGGCCGGTCTGGAAGTCAGTAGCTGCATTTTACCACCGGGAGAACAGTACAAAACTTTAAATTCGGTGCAGAAAATTTACGGTGCGGCTTTGGAAAACCGCTTAGAACGTTCCTCGACAATGGTGGCTTTGGGCGGCGGGGTGGTTGGCGATATGACGGGTTTTGCGGCGGCAACTTGGCTGCGCGGAATTAATGTCGTGCAGGTTCCGACTTCGCTGCTGGCGATGGTTGATGCTTCTATTGGTGGCAAAACGGGGGTAAATCATCCTTTAGGGAAGAATTTAATCGGGGCTTTTCACCAGCCACGCTTGGTGTTAATTGACCCGGATGTACTCAAAACTCTGCCGGCGAGAGAGTTTCGTTCGGCGATGGCGGAAGTCATCAAGTACGGGGTGATTTGGGATGCTGAACTTTTCGGGAAGTTGGAGAATTGCAAGCGTTTGGATCAAATGCGCTATGTGAAGGCGGATTTGTTGGCAGAAATTTTGAGCAGGTCTTGCCAAGCTAAGGCTGAGGTGGTAAGCAAAGACGAGAAGGAATCGGGTTTGCGGGCGATTTTGAATTACGGACACACCATCGGTCATGCTGTGGAAAGTTTGACCAATTACAAGGTGATCAATCACGGGGAAGGAGTGGCTATCGGCATGGCTGCGTCAAGCCGGTTGGCTGTGGAGTTGGGAATGTGGGATGCTGAGTGCGATCGCCGTCAATCTGCTTTAATTGAAAAAGCGGGTTTACCTGCCAAATTGCCGGCTGGTGTGGATGTTGAGGAAATTTTGCATACTTTGCAACTCGATAAGAAGGTGCAGGATGGCAAGGTGCGGTTTGTGCTGCCGGTGCGCTTGGGTGAGGCTGCTGTGAGCGATCGGGTGGATGGGGATTTGATTATACAAGTTTTGAAGGAAATGCTTTAGCTTGCGGTTTTTGGGGCTGTTTAACCGCCGCTGAATGCTGATTAACGCCGATCGCCAATGATGTTTTTTCTTTCAATCGGCGATCGGCGCTGGAGTTTAGGAACCGCTCGATCGCGAATTAATTTCCTCCAAAATTTTATCTATTCTGTTAGCGGCTTGAGTTCTGCCTTGCTTGATAAATAACTCTTTAGCTTTTGTGAGGCTGGCTACTGCCTCCGCTTGGTTTTCCTTGTCTCCTTGTTGGTACAAACCGACTCCTAAATTGTTTAAAGCATCGGGATATCGATCGTTAATTTTAATGGCTTGTCTCCACTGAACAATTGCCTCTGGCAACTGCCCCTGACTTGCCATCGCCACGCCTAAATCGTTGTGAGCTTTGGCGTGCTGCGGGTTGACTTCAATTGCTTTTTGGAATAGAGCGATCGCATCGCTCATTTTACCTTGCCCCGACAGCATAGTTGCCAACTTGTAATAAGCATCCGCTTCTTTGGGATAGCGAGCGATTAGTTGCCGGTACAAAGCTTCGGCATTGACAGCATTTCCTTGACCGTAAAGGTCGTTGGCAGTTCTCAAACCCATCGTGTAGCCTTTACCTACAACTTGGCACTTTTTCTCGGAGTTGCCTTCCTGCTTGCAAATCCTGAGTTCGTCTCCCTTCATCTCGTAGGACATAACTTCCCGAACAGCAGGGCCTCGGCGCTGTGGTTGCAAGTTCTGCGAGTGCAAGTTTTGCGATAGTTGCAGGGCGATTGTCTCAGCCCCGGCCGGTTCGGCCACTGCGACACTGCAGATTCCTGCACCCACCAAAATGCTTGGGGCAATCCACATCAAAGGTTTGAACCAGGGAAACTCTCGATCGTTTTTCATGTTTTTTGTGGAAACGTGTTGTTGATATCCTGGGTTTCACTAGCGCCGCAAGAGTCGGAGCCGATGGGGCCCACCCGATGAAATAGTTAGTTATTAACAGATACATTTAACCCGGCAATTCCCGGAAGTCCGAGATTGCTGAGTATGGTAAGACTTGGAAATCAGCAAGAATTCCAGTCAAAGAGGTATCTCTCAAAGCTTTCAACAAAATGTTAAAAGCGCCATTGGTATCCCGGTCTAGTTTGTGACCGCAGGAGGGGCAAGCAAAATGCTTTTTGCCTCCTAGTTTTGTATGAATGTGACCGCACTTTGAACAGGTCTTAGATGTATACTCTTCTGTTACGTCTACTACAACACAACCATGTTTGGCTGCTTGATGCTTCAACGTTTTTTTGAATTTATAGTGACTCAAAGTCACCATCGCTCTAGCTGTTTTCGCAGTCAGGCGACGCTTGACTTTCTTCACCATCTGCTGAGTCTCGAAAGTCGGCAGAAAGATTACCTTGTATTTGTCACACAGATATTTCGCCGTTTTTTTGTGCAATTCAGAAACCAAATTTTTAATTTGGTTTCTGATTTTAGATGCAGCTTTTCTCAAGCAATAGCGAAGTCGTTTAAAACTTCTCCCCTTGCTGTTGCCGATTCGACTCATTATTTTATCTAGATGCCTAGCAAGACGGTAGATTCTGCCAATATCATACTTGCCCACCTCTAGTACCTCCTGCCCGTCGAAACCCGTCATAAAAGTTCTTACACCGGGGTCGAGTGCCACAGCCAGTCTTGAGTCTGTCGCAGCAGGCTTGCTTTCCTTGACTGCATAACTTACAAACCACTGACCGTTAATTAAGCTTAGGCTTGGCTCGTGCTGCATGACATCCAAAATTGGTTCTGCTGACTTAAAGCTTAAGCCTTTGGTCCCTTGAGGGTAAAACGTACTTGATTTCCAGTTGTCAGTTTGAAATCTAATGGTTTGAGACGTATCTCGACAGGTTCTGAATTTAGCTGAACCTCCCGACTTTTTAGCAGCTTTGTGGGCTTCAAATGCTTGAAATACTGCTAGCTGTCTGGGATTGTAAGGTTGTAGTTTTACCCAATCTGGCGCGCTATCCATAATCTGCTTTCGCAGAGCGTATTTACCAATTTTCTGGGTTTTGAGGATAGCAATTGCTTGGTTGTAACACCACCGACTAGCAGCTATCCAAGTTCTCCAGGTTGCTGCTAATTTCGTTTCCGGGTAAACTCGGATCTTCTTTGATAGTAGATTTGTACTTGCGGAGTCCGTACAATCGGCAACTGAATACGTGGATGATGGCAAGGATATCTTCAATGATTTCTCTTTCTGGAGATAGTTCTGTGCGACCGAGAACCACGAGTTTGCAATCGTTTTGTTCGCACACCCCTCTGATGAGGTCACAACCAAACCTTGCGAGTCGGTCAAGGTGGCAGACCACAATTGGGCTGATAGTTCCTGACATGACTTGTCCCAAAAGGGCAAGAAGACTTTTTCTTTTGAAATTGAGTCCCCCTCCGATATCTTTGAAGACTTGGCCTTGCGGGTAGATTCCTTGGAGGTAGCTGATTTGTCGGTTGAGGTCTTCTTTTTGTGTGGCCCTGCTAACTCGGCAGTAGAGGGCGGTGATTCTTGGATGGAGTCCGTCACTGAACACTGAGTCAATGTCGTAACGTCGCTGGTTGGTAGGAGTTCTAATTGTCTTGATTTTCCCTGCTTCGTCCCAGTTTCTAAGGGTCTTTTGGGAAACCGAGAGGAGTTTACAGGCTTCTCGGGGGGTGACTCAAGCGAGTCATGATGGTTGTTTTTTGCTGGCATCTCCTATGGTATCCTGTTTGGTCGGGTTGTTCCGGGAATTTACAAAAAATAATTTACCTTGTCGCAACAGTCGAGATATTTTAGCACTGTGGGGTCGAGTTTGAGTTAAATTAGAGTAGAATTCCGATCGATTCTCAGTCAACCTTAGCAGGAAAATAGAAATGGGGCAGTCTATTCTTACCATGCTCTTTGCGCTCATCCTCGGCTACGCTGTTAACTCAAGCGTCAAAATAGTCAGCGGTGGCGACGAAGCTTTAGTGGAACGTTTGGGTCAATACAAGCGCACCCTCAAGCCAGGATTCCACTTTATCAGTCCCCTGGTCGAAAAAGTCGTCTGCGTGGACACAAGCCGTGAAAGAGTTTTAGACATTAAACCTCAGTCAGCAATCACGGGAGATAATGTGGCTCTCGAAGTCGATGCCGTTGTGTATTGGCGGGTTGTGAATTTACAGAAAGCTTATTATGGAATCGATCAAATTGAAAATGCGATCGCCAACTTAGTTTTAACGACGTTTCGCGCTGAAATTGGTCGATTGCCCATGCAAGACATCTTGGGTTCCCGAGATGACATGAATAAAAAGTTACTCAAGAAGTTGGACGAAGCTACCGAAACTTGGGGTGTCAAAGTAATTCGGGTAGAAATTCAAAGCATTACACCTCCGAAAAGGGTGCAAGAAGCTATGGAATTGGAGCGCGCTACCAAGAGCGAGTGGCAAGCAATGGTCAATAAGGCGATCGGCACTAAGGAGTATATGAGGCTCTTAGTTGAAGCTTTAGACTCCCATCCGAATAGCAAGCAAGTTTTGAATTACTTAGTAACGGAAAAATACTTAGACGCTCAACAAAAATTGGGCGAAAGCGACAATGCCAAAATTCTGTTTATGGACCCCCGGAGCATGAGCGAAGCTCTGGGCGAGCTGATGGGTTCTATGCCCGATGTGGTTCATTCTGAGGGCGGGGAAATGAAAGTTATTGATACTCCCACTTCTCAAGACTGATTTCTGAAGATAGCGTCGGCAACCAGACAAACATCGTGCATTTCTCTGACATCGTGAACTCGTAAGATATCGGCCAAATTTGCGATCGCACCTGTACAAGCCGCCGCTGTCCCCCAAACTCTTTGTTTCGCTTCTGGCTGATTCAAAATATGACCGATGAAGCTTTTTCGCGATACTCCGACTAAAATCGGACAGTTTAAAACACGGAATTTTCGCAACTCTCGCAGAATTTCTAAGTTTTGACTGTAATTCTTAGCAAAGCCAATACCAGGGTCGAGAATTATTTGAGATTTGTCAATCCCCGCAGCAACTGCTGCCGCAATTCGACTCTCGAAAAATTCCCCAATATCCCCCATTAAATCGCGATAATCTGTCAGTTTTTGCATCGTCTGGGGAGTGCCCCGAATGTGCATCAAAATTATTGGAACTTTTAACTGAGCAACGGTTGACAGCATTTCCGAATCAAAAGTTGCTCCCGAAATATCGTTAATTATATCCGCTCCCGCCTCAACCGCAGCTTTCGCAACCTGCGCTCTGGTAGTATCGATCGAAATAGGAACTGAGCCAAAAATATCGGCTTTTTGTCGCAGTATTTGTACGAGAGGTATAACGCGATCGATCTCCTCTGCTAAGGATATTTCCACTGCACCAGGCCGAGTAGATTGACCGCCAATATCAATAATATCTACCCCCCCCGACTTTACCATATTTTCCGCTTGCGCTAAAGCAGATTCTATGGTATTGAAATCTCCGCCGTCGCTAAAACTGTCAGGGGTTACGTTCAAAACGCCCATTAAATAAGTGCGTTTCCCCCACTCGAAAGCTTGATTTCTAAGTGTAATTTTTGGGTTATGTGTCATGGCGATCGTGGGATTTGATATCTGACTGAACGCACGGGTAGCCAGAAACCGGGTTTTTTCACGACAATATTTCGTTGCCACCCACAGATTCTGTAAAAAACCCGGTTTCTTTGAGTCTTAATGCGTCCAAGACTGTTCAACCAAAACTTAACCAGCTAAAAACAGTATCAACTGTCAATTCTAATTCAATTTTATCAATTATTGGCAACAGAGCAGCACCTTTATACAGTTCTACTTTTTGTCCTGGAAATACTGCCAAAATACTCTCTTCTTCTGGATCTAGTAACCACCCCAACTCAGTGCCGTTTCGCGAACAGTGGAGTAAGTTACTCAGCACTTTTGTTTGGCTTTGGTTTGGAGAGAGAATTTCTATCGACCAGTCGGGATTAATGTCAAAGCGGTTAGCAATTCTACCAGACGGCAAAAAAGGAATTCTTTCCCATCGGAATACTGCTACATCTGGCACGATTGATGCGCCGCCAAAAGTGCAGCGCAACTCGGGAAAAGCATTGGCAATTTTCCGAGTTTTCGCTACTTGATTGATAGTCTTGCAGAGCTCACCTTGAAGTACGCTGTGTTCACCTTGAGGCATGGGCTTCTGAATGATTTGTCCCTCAAGAAATTCTGAGGCCGGTTCAGTTTCAGGAAGTTTGAGGAACTCGTCTAAGGCGGGTTTGGGTTTAACGATCGCAGTCATAGGTTAATTCTCCCGATCCGAGAAACACTGAACGGCACATCACAATTGTAGGCGATCGCTGTTTAATTCCCGCTGCCTTGTTCCAATTACCAATTAACAATTACCCATTAGCAATTACCTAATTACTGATAATTGACAATTCGAGCAAAACTCGCAGCTTCCAAACTCGCACCGCCTACCAGAACCCCGTCAATCTCAGGCATCGCCATAACTTCATCAATATTCTCCGGTTTAACAGAGCCACCGTACTGAATTGGCACGTCAGGATTAGTCAATTTACTGCGAATCAAACCAATAACTCGGTTAGCTTCCTTAGCTTCGCAAGTATCGCCAGTGCCAATCGCCCAAATCGGTTCGTAAGCAATGACTAACTTATTTTGGTCAACATCAACCAAATCTTTTGCCAACTGAGAAAAAATGTGAGCTTCAGTTTCGCCTGCATCTCGCTGCTGCTTGGTTTCCCCAACACACAGAATCGGAATTAAATCGTATTTCTGAGCCGCTTTCAGCCGCAAATTCACCGTTTCGTCAGTTTCCCCAAAATATTGGCGCCGCTCGCTGTGGCCGATAATGACATAACGGACACCAAGTTCACTCAGCATTGGCCCGGAAATTTCCCCAGTAAAAGCTCCAGACTCTTGCCAGTGAACGTTCTGAGCACCGAGTCTGATCCGGCTGCCGTGCAAATTTTTCGAGAGGACAGCCAAGGAAGTGAAGGGAACGCAAAGCACGACTTCCCGTTCCTCTGGGGTTTCCGTCAGGCAGGACATGAATCCTTGAAGAAACTCTAGGGATTCTGCCCTAGTTTTGTACATTTTCCAGTTGCCAGCTATAACTATTTTCCGCACTATTTCTTTCAGTCCTTGTCCTTACAACGCAATTTATAGTCTAAAGCTTTAGCGTACCTTTCGATCCTTCATTGCCCAAACTCGATTCGAGCTTGCTCAACTAAGTCAACGGTGACGACTTCGGTTTCGGCTTCGCGGGCCAACTGCTCGATGCGGACGCGAGCTTGTCCCCGGACAAAATAGGGAATATTTTTCAGCTTCGCCTTGGCTTCTGGCGTCCATTTTAGATCATCGGAAAATTCGGAATCGGGCATGGCGTTTTGAGCGATCGACTACAAGCCTTCATGTATCAGGCTTTGATGGAAAGCCTGGATGTATTAAATTTACCACGAGTTGCGATCGCGCCACACCTTCTCACTCTGCATTCCATTGCTTGCCTAAAATCGCCGACGCCTCTTGTAAAAGCTGATTCTGCTCTTGTCGAATTGCCTCCAACCTTGTCAAAATATTAGCAAGTCGTTCTTGAGACTCCACACTGTTTGATTCAACTCCCCTCAATTGTAAACCTGAATTATTTTTGTATTCGGGATTCTTTGAAACCAATGAGTTTACAGCCACTCCACCGAAATTACTTACAGATTTAGAGCCGACACTCAAAACCCCTTGCATAAATTTTCCAGGCCTTTGCAGAATAAATAACCAGCCTTTTGCAAACAAGCTACCTAAAGCCTGAAAAAAACCTAAGATACTCAATATAAATAGCAGCAAAATTGCTAAAGATACCAAGGGGTGATTCACCAACCAGAAGACGAGAGGGTGAGAATAAATCCAATCTTTAATATTACCATTGATAGCACTTTGGATGGCATTGGAAGCGGCATCACTCATATTTCCCGCCTTGTTAATGCTATCTTCTAATGAAGCCTTAGCCTTTTCTGTAGCTTGATTTACACTCTCTACAGCTTGGCTAGTGCTTTGATTCAGAGTATTGACCGCAGAGTTAGTAGTTTGATTAATAGTTTCTTTCTTCTGTTGCCACAGAGTGAGAAACAGCATCAACAGCTTTGTTGGTACTTTCACTGACGCGACTAACTGCTTGATTCGCGACTTCCGATATAGAAATTCTAGTTTTTTCTGTTTTTTCCGCTACAGTACCTAAAGCATTGTTCGTAGCTTGATTAACAGTATTAACGGCAGAATTCGTAGTTTGAGTGAGAGCTTCTTTTGCCTGAGATTCAGTTTCGGAGAGAGAAGATTTGGGAGCATCTCATATTTGTAAAAATACTTCTTCTGGCTCCTTCCTTCTGCCTCTTTCCTTCTGCCTCCTGCCTCCTGCCTCCTGCCTCCTGCCTCCTGCCTCAAAACTCCAATTTCTAGCGGAGGGCTGCAAAGGTGAGATGCTCCCGAAGATTTAGCTTCTGCTGTTGCTTCGGAAACAGAATTCACTGCTTTTCCGACTTGTTCCGTCCAAACTTCTTTCGTTTTTTGAACGCTTTGAGAAAAATTTTGAGAAAAATCAGGGAGTGCTACTGCCATAGTAAGTGATCTCCATCAAGTTAATTGACTCTTTCCCAGTGATTATAGTATATAGCAATGCTTGCAGGAGTCATAAATTTTTTACCCCACTCCAACCCTCCCCGAACTCGCGGGGAGTCCGTAAGAAATTCACAAATGATGCGAGAATTGCTATAGTATAGCTTCCATACCCCCATGCTTTGAAAGATGGTGCCAACGCTTTGACGATGTGTTCCCTACTCAAGCCCAAAGACACGAGTTTATACACTATCTAGGGAATTATTGGGAGAAAAGAGACCAAAAACCTATCCCAGAGCGCGCAGAATGCTGTAAATGTTTCTTAACAAAGCTTACGCTTTTGTGCAGTCAGAGCTTCCTGGTGCGAACAAACGCTCAACCCAGGGCGAAGCTATACGTGAGAGTGTGACATCAGATGTATTTCCCAAAAATAGAGCGGACGATCGCTCAAATATGAGGCAGGAATTTGATGCACCTGAAAAAGTCTGAATTAAGTTGAGAAATATAGCCTATTATCCCAGCGACGATCGCGGGATAACTGGCGATCGTTCGTCAAAGCTCGCTCGGCGTTGTAAAAACTGTTTAACGCCCCCAAAAATAATGACATATTTACAAAAATTAGCGCAAGTTACCAGACTTTATATCTCCGAAAAAAAGCTATAAATTTTAAGTAGACTGTGGCTGTTGGTTTAACAAACCGGACGCTGCCTAAAAGGTTGTGGCGGAAGCTTAGATGGTGTATAATTTATGACATATTTGCCAAATTTTCACTTTCCATCCCAACCTCAAAATATGCTAGGGTAGAATGTTTCCAAAGCTTAAGATACACCATGACGTATGTATCAATCATTAGAAGACTCAGCCATTTCGACTAACCCATCTATGGAACCGTCCTCTCTAATTCTCATTGTGGATGACGATGCCTTGATTCGTTTGCAACTGCGACTGTATTTACAGAAGGAAAAATACCGAGTGGCCGAAGCTACAGATGGGTTGACAGGGCTAGTAGCCTATGAGGAAGTACATCCAGACCTCATCCTGCTAGATGCAGTGATGCCTACTATGGATGGTTTTGCTTGTTGTCAAAAATTATCTGAAGTGCCTGAGAGCGCTCGCCCACCTATTTTGATGATTACTAGCTTAGAAGACAAAGAATCTGTCGATCGAGCGTTTGCAGCGGGAGCGGCTGACTATATCACTAAGCCGATTCACTGGGCTGTTTTGCGACAGAGAGTGCGACGGTTGATTAAGCAATTCCACTTGCAACAGCAACAAACCCTACTTTACAACCAGCTAGAGGCCGCCAATCGACAATTAAAATACCTCGCGTCAATTGACGGTTTGACTCAGATTGCCAATCGCCGTCAGTTTGACCAACAGCTAGAGGAGGAGTGGCGACGCATGACGAGGCAGCAAACTCCTTTGTCACTGATTTTGTGTGATATCGATTTCTTCAAGCCTTACAACGATACTTATGGACACCAAGCAGGGGATCTATGTTTACAGCAAGTTGCGACAGCTCTCAATCGCAGTATTAATCGAGCGGGAGATTTAGTAGCACGTTATGGAGGTGAAGAATTTGTAGTGATTTTATCGGACACCGAGCTTGAGGGAGCCGTCCAAATCGTTAAGCAAATGCAGGCTCGCATCCAAGATTTAGCAATAGTTCATAAGAGTTCTCCGCATCATTGTATTACGCTCAGCTTCGGTATTACCAGTGTGATTCCTAACCAAGAAAGCTTACCAGAAACTTTAATTACTGCTGCCGATGCAGCACTTTATCAAGCCAAAGACAAAGGTCGTAATACTTTTTGTACCAACATTCATACAGTTAATGAATTCACCCGTTAAATCCTAAGGGTAAAAACTATGCCTCTCGTCATTTGGAATGACTCGTTAACTATTGGTATTCCCGAAATAGACCGCCAGCATAAACAATTGATCGATCAACTCAATACCTTAGTGGATGCCATGTTGGCAAACCGTGGGAAGGAAGAAATAAAAGGTATTGTAGATTTTTTAGACTTGTATGTAGCCCAACATTTCGGATTTGAAGAAAATTGTATGCAAAGATACAAATGCCCAGTTGCATCTAACAATGCAGCGGGGCATACCAAATTTATTAAAACACTGAGTGAAGTTAAACAAGAGCTACAAACCAAAGGGTCGAGCCTTTCCTTAGCCATTAAGGTTAATGAACAATTGCTAGATTGGTTCGTGAACCATATTAAAAAAGTCGATCGAGAACTCAAGTCGTGTATGAGTAAGCCTTGATTGCTGCTTGAAAGCTTAAATAATCGGTGGTGCGATCTTCAGGGAAACTGTCAGGTAAATAACAGATCGGCTCTATGGCGCTTTTTTTATCGGAATCAGGTCATATTCAGCAACTAGCGATTATAAAAGTTTATGGGAGGGGCTAGCTCAATGCGTAATAAAAGATGGTTAGGTGCGATCGCCCTTCTCACTGGTGCGGGTATTCTGGGCAACTATTTCAGTTTGTCTCTTTTCTTTGGGGTTGATTTCCTCTTTGGCAGTATTCCCATACTGATTATTACTTACTACTTCGGCTTGGGCTGGGGAGGCTTGGCTGGTCTAATTGCAGGCAGCTATACTTATATCCTGTGGCATCATCCATACGCCACGATTATTTTGGTAATTGAGGCTCTGTTTGTAGGGTTTCTTTGCAAGAAGCGCAAACAGCCAAATATCCTTTTATTCGATGGGATTTACTGGTTCTTAATTGGAATGCCCCTCCTCTGGCTTTTCTACGGTCAAATGATGCACATGGAGGCGAATCAGACCATCCTCGTTATGTGCAAGCAAGCAGTCAACGGCATTTTTAATGCCTTAGTTGCCAGCTTAATCATTTCGTATGCGCCGATTTATCGGTGGATTGGTGCTTCAAAGCATCTCGCCCTCTCTTTACAACAAACTATTTTTCATCTGTTGGTAGCTTTTGTCTTTCTTCCAGGACTGATGCTATTAGTTTTTGATGGTAGATCCTTGGTAGGTCAAATCCAAACGACGGTGCAAACGGAGTTACGAACAAACGCAAAAAGTCTCACTAGCGCAATATCTAGATGGCATCAGCGACATCTCTTAGCTTTGAATACATTAGCTGAAAAATCGCTCATGCCTGAAGCCGGCACTGCTGCTAATACAGCGATTAAATCATCCGAGGATCTACAACAAAACATTAGCCTGATCGAGCAGGTGTTGCCAGATTTCGACAAAATTTATGTTGCCGATTCATCGGGAACCATTTTAGCTACTTCTTCTCTTTTAAATCCAACCCGCCGGCGGTTGATGGAACAAAGCACGGAACATCAATCTCTAATTCCCCTGGCTCAAGAGCGGTTGAGACCTTGGATGACTCCTATCCACAAAGATATATTACTGGACGAACCTCATGTAGGATTGAATGTACCCCTGCAACTTCAAGGTAATTTTCTTGGGCTGGTCCACGGTTCATTAGGATTGAGCCAGATCAAAGCTCTCTACATTTTCCAGAGAAACAATCAGCAACTAGGCATTACATTGCTAGATCAAAACAACCGAGTCATTGCCAGTAATCAATCCGACCAAAAGCTTTTGACCAGTGTTCCGGGGTCAAAGGACGGCAGCACTCGCACCTTAGAGGGAACCTTGCAGCAGTGGCTTCCTAGCAAGGGCAAGAATCCGATGATCCGTTGGAAAAATTCTCTGTATATACAGGAATTTACCATTAGCCCCGCTCTGGACTGGAAATTACGCTTAGAAATTCCAGCCGATCCCTATGTAGAAAATTTACAAAATCGCTACAAGGCTGACTTGAGTATTCTACTCCTCGTCACAATGTTGGCATTTTTGTTTGCAACGCTGGTTAGCGAACGACTGGTCCAGCCATTATCCTATTTAGCTCGTGCGACTACTGACTTACCCAACAAGCTTTCAGAAGAAACATTTGAATGGAAACATAGCTCTGTTAGTGAAATCAATGAGCTTGCTGGCAATTTTCAATTGATGGCGATCGCGCTTTATCAAAAATTTAGGGAGATTAAACACGCCAACGCTACATTAGAACAGCGGGTTCAAGAACGAACGCAAAAATTATCCATAATCAATCGCTCTCTGAAAGCTGAAATTAAGAGACGTAAACAAGCCGAAACTGAACTAAGAACGAGAGAGGCGGCGATACGAGCTTTATATGAAGTCACTGCTACCCAAAATCTCAATTTTGAGCAGCGCATTCAAGCTTTGATTGACATGGGATGTCAGAATTTTGGGCTGGAAAGTGGCGTCTTGGCTCGTGTGCAAGATAACCGTTATGAAGTGATGGTTGTGCGATCGCCCGATGAAGTCCTGAAACCAGGTGATGTCTTTGATATTAAGCAAACTTTGTGCTGTGAAGCTTTAGACACAAATGAACCCCTAACCATCCAACATACAGGCACCTCAAAATGGCGTCACCATCCTGCCTATCTTGCCTTTGGCATGGAAGCTTATATTGGAACACGAGTTTTAGTTGCAGGCAAAGTCTACAGTACCCTCAGCTTTTCTAGTAAATCTCCCCGTGCAGACAGCTTTAAATCTGCCCATGTGGAATTACTGAAGCTGATGGCTCAGTGGATTGGTAGTGAAATCGAACGGCATCAGGCAGAAGTCGCTCTGCAAGCGAGTGAAGAGCGGTGGGAACTCGCCCTACGTGGTAGTAATGAAGGGGTATGGGATTGGAACGTCAACACTAATGAAGTATTCTTCTCGGCTCGCTGGAAAGAAATGTTGGGCTACGAAGACCATGAAATTTCCCATCACCTGGACGAATGGAGCAAGCGGGTGCATCCCGATGATCTCGGTTGCGTCTTGCAAATAATTCAAGATCACTTTGAGGGCAAAACTTCTTTTTATATTACAGAACATCGAGTTCTTTGTAAGGATGGGAGCTACAAGTGGATTCTGGCTCGAGGGCAGGCGCTTTCGGATGAAGCGGGCAAAGTTGTCCGTATGACTGGTTCTCAGAGCGATATTACCGATCGCAAAAACTTAGAGCAGGAAATTCAAGCAAGAGAGCAATTATTGAATGCTTTCTTTAAAGGAGCTTCCCTAGCAGGGGTGGGGCTGTGTATCCACGATCGGCAGTTTAAATTTTTACAAATCAATGAGGCACTAGCTGAATTTAATGGCCACTCTGTGGAGGCTCACTTAGATAAGACAACCGATGATATTTTGGGAGAATTTGCGCCTAGTGTAAATGCACTGTTACAACAAGTTTTAACGACAGGAAAACCTTCGATCAACTTGGAAATTAGCACAGCACTATCCAGTCAAACGGGTGTCAAGCGCCACTGGCTCGTTTCTCACTTTCCCATTTTCAAGGATGCAGAGCAGGGTATAGCAGTGGGTTGCATTCTAATTGAAATTAGCGATCGCAAACGAGCCGAAGCGGAACTGCAACAAATGAGTGCGGCCCTAGAAAATGCCGTGGCAGGCATTTCTAGGCTTGACCCTCAAGGACGCTATATCTCTGTCAATGTGACTTATGCTGCCATCTGCGGATATCAGCCTGAAGAACTGCTAGGGAGGGACTGGCAAAACACCGTTCATCCTGAAGATGTTGAGAAGATGGTGGCTGCTTATGAGCAAATGTTGAGAGACGGTAGAGTCGAAGCGGAAGCTAGGGGAATCCGAAAAGATGGCTCTAGCTTCTATAAACAACTGGTGATGGTTTCTGCTTATGACGAGCAAAATGTCTTTGTGGGGCATCACTGCTTCATGAAGGATATTACCGATCGCAAGGAGGCAGAAGAAGCACTACAACGACAATTGCAAAAAGCCCTACTGCTGAAGCAAATTACCCAAGAAATTCGTCAAAGCCTCAATGCTGAGCAGATATTTGAAACGGCTGCTATTCAGATTGGGCAAACTTTTGGTGTCAGTCGCTGCTTAATTAGCACATACCAGGACAATCCACTGCCTCAGTTTCCTGTCGTTGCAGAGTATCTAGCAGTGGGATATGGGCCCAGCGGGGAGCATGACATTCTGGCGGCCAGTCCTGCTTATACAAAACGGTTGATGGCTCAAGATGAAGCGATCGCCTCCCCGGATGTCTACTGCGATTCATTGCTCACCTGTGCTCATTCAATTTGTACCAGTCTCAATTTGAGATCGACATTAGCAGTGCGAACCTCTTACCAAGGAGAACCGAATGGTGCCATTTGTTTGCACCAGTGCGATCGCTACCGTCGTTGGACTGCCGATCAAGTGGAGTTGCTAGAATCAGTGGCGACTCAAGTAGGAATTGCCCTAGCTCAAGCCCAATTACTAGAGCAAGAAACTCGACAACGAGAAGAATTAACTCTGAAAAACTTTGCCCTGGAGCAAACTAGACGGGAAGCAGAAGCAGCGAGCCGAGCCAAAACTGAGTTTCTGGCGATGATGAGCCATGAAATTCGCACTCCCATGAATGCGGTTATTGGTATGACGGGACTACTGCTGGATACAGAACTCAAGGCTCAACAGCGAGACTTTATCGAGACGATTCGCAATAGTGGGGATACCCTGCTGAGTATCATCAACGACATCCTGGACTTCTCCAAAATTGAGTCGGGCAAGCTGGAGCTAGAAATGCATCCCTTGAGCTTGAGAGATTGCATAGAAGGTGCGATCGACCAACTTGCAGTTAAAGCAGATGAGAAGGATATTGAGTTGGGCTACCTCATCCAGCCTCAGACTCCTAAGTTCATTTTGGGTGATGTCACCCGTCTCCGTCAGATTCTAGTTAACTTGCTCAACAATGCGATTAAGTTTACTGAAACTGGGGAAGTTACCATTTCCGTGGAAGCCTCTCTAGTTGATTCTGACAAAACAATTTCTGAGCCTGGGAACTTGTCAGAAAGCTTGTACGAAATCCAGTTTGCCATTCAAGACACAGGCATTGGTATTCCCGCCAATCGGCTCGATCGACTGTTCAAGTCTTTTAGTCAAGTAGATGCTTCGACGACTCGGCAGTATGGAGGGACTGGTTTAGGTCTGGCGATTAGTAAGCGACTTAGTGAAACGATGAACGGCACGATCTGGGTTGAGAGCGGAGGCCACGTCGGAGGAACCCCTTCACCAAAATGGCAAGCCGCTAAGCTTAATCGAGTCACAATGGGTTCCACCTTCTACTTCACGATTGTCGCATCCTCTGTTGCTACTGAGTTAGCGGAACCGATGGAAATGCTACCAGAACTATCTGGCAAGCGTTTATTAATCGTGGATGACCAGCCCACTAACCGACAAATTCTGACGTTGCAAGCAGAGAGTTGGGGGATGCAGAGTCTGGCTGCCCCATCGGGTGCGGAAGCGCTCAACTGGCTTGAGAGTGGAGAAGCGTTTGATCTGGCTATTTTAGATATGCAAATGCCACAAATGGACGGCCTCACACTCGCCTCAGCCATCCACCAGCATCCTAAGTGCCACCGTTTACCCCTAGTGTTGCTGACTTCAATGGGCTACCCAGAAGCGAGTTCTTCAGCGCTCTCCACCCACTTTGCGGCTTTTTTAAGCAAACCGATCAAACAATCCCAGCTCTATCAAATACTGATCCATGTGCTACAAGCTCAACCGAAAAAAGTTCAACAACAGCTTCCTATATCTGTGGAGGATGATATGAAACTTGCCCAGAGACTCCCACTGCGAATTCTTTTAGCAGAAGATCATCTGGTAAATCAGAAGGTGGCACTGCTGCTGTTAGAGCGTTTGGGATACCGGGCCGATATTGCTGCCAATGGATTGGAAGTTTTGGAAGCCCTGAATCGCCAGCCTTATGATGTAGTGCTGATGGATGTACAAATGCCAGAGATGGATGGACTAGAAGCCAGCCGTCGTATTTGCCAGGAGTGGCCGGCTCCTACTCGTCCCTGGATTATTGCAATGACGGCAAATGCCATGCAGGGCGATCGCCAAGTTTGTCTTGATGCTGGCATGAATGACTATATCAGTAAACCAATTCGACTAGAGGCTCTCAACCAAGCGCTGAGTCAGTGTCAACCCAACCCGGAACCGCAACAGGCCCAAAAGGAGGAATCAGATAGTAACAAGCCAAAAATTGATAGGCCAGCGGTTAACCTCACTGAACTGCAAGCCTTCTGTAGCAGCATCGATCAAGATTCAACCGAGATTTTGAGCTTGCTAGCTAACTGCTACTTGGAGGAAGCCGTAAAGTTGCTAGAAGCTATGAAATTAGCGATCGCCCAAGGGGATACTCAAGCCCTAAACCGAGCGGCCCATACCCTCAAAGGCAGTAGTGCGAATCTAAGCGCGGCTCCTCTGGCCCACCTTTGTGCCACGTTAGAAGTCATCAGTACCTCTGGTCAACTCGATCGAGCCTCCTCCCTATTTGCTCAAATCGAGGTTGAGTACGATCGTGTCAAGAATACTCTCCAACAAGAACTACAAGCATAGCGAAACTAATCTATGAAAGTCACTTAAATAGGCATCTTTTGGCATCAGGACTTAGGCAACTGTCACACGCGATGCCGCAACCGGGTTATGCGATCGCATCTGCATCTGCGTAAATGGGCGTCAATCCATTGTCATCTGCGGTTAAGAAATTTTCTTTTTTTAACAGCAGATGAGGGCAGATAAACACAGATTAACGCAGATGAATGAGATCAATTCCGGCTGCACCCTGCGTGATTGTTGAGTGTTGACTGTTGGCTGGATTTTAAAATAATAGACCTCTTGCAAAAATCCTTTTCCTCAATTGATGGGACGGGTTCTGGGGCCCATCCCACAAGAGTTATTTTTTCTTGTGGGATGGGCCCCAGAGCCCGTCCTAATTATTTTTGCAAGAGGTCTCATGACTAATGACTAATGACTAATGACTAATGACTAATGACTGCTGTCGAAGCGGAATTTCGATCGCAAACTCAGTACCTTTCCCCACTTCCGAATTGCATTTTAAAACACCGCCGTGTTTTTCTACCACAATTTGGTAACTAATTGACAGGCCCAATCCAGTACCTTTTCCCACTGCCTTAGTCGTGAAAAAAGGGTCAAATATGCGTTGTCTCATAGATTCCGAAATTCCAGTACCGTTATCAGAAATCCGAATCACCGCGCTAGGAATAGTACCATTAAGTTGACCGACAGCAGTCGAGATTTTAATTTGAGGAGCTCCAGATTGACCTGCGAGCAACTTGTGCGATTCCAAAGCATCGATCGCATTCCCGATTACATTCATAAACACCTGATTCAACTGTCCAGCATAACACTCAACTCGAGGCAAAATGCCGTATTCTTTCACTAGCACAATGTTTGCACCGTCCGCATTAGATTTCAGTCTGTGCTGTAAAATTAACAGCGTGCTGTCAATGCCCTCGTGAATATCAACCGCCTTCATTTGACTTTCGTCAAGACGAGAGAAATTCCTTAAAGACAGAACTATTTGACGGATGCGATCGGCTCCCACCTTCATTGACGATAGCAATTTTGGCAAATCTTCTAGCAGAAATTCCAAGTCAATATCTTCACTCAATTTTTCTATTTCAGGACTATAATCGGGATATTGCTGCTGGTAAAGTTCCAGCAAACTCAGTAAGCTAGCAGTATATTCACTAGCGTGATTGAGATTGCCGTAAATAAAATTAACCGGATTGTTAATTTCGTGAGCAATCCCGGCTACCAGTTGCCCCAAACCCGACATTTTTTCAGTTTGAATCAATTGAGCTTGAGTGTGTTGCAAATCTTTTAAACTTTGAGCGATTTGTTCTGCTTGGCGTCTGGTTTGAGCCAGCAAATCGGCTTGTTGGATAGCAACGCCTAATTGATTGGCAATCTGAGCTAAAAAGTTGACTTCTGAACTTTCCCAATAGCGTGGCCCAGAATGTTGATACGCTGTCAGCAAACCCCAAAGTTCTTGTCCTACAAAAATCGGCGCGATCGCATAAGCCTTCACCTGAAATTGCTCTAAAATACCAAGGTCACACTCCGAGTGGCAAACTTGATAGATATCGTCAACGGCTAGAGTTTCATTATTGGCATATCTGCCGCCTCGGTTTGACTGCAAATAAGTATCTTGCCAAACCGTACTGATACCTTCCCCTACCAATTTTATCCAGCCATCTTTCACAAACTCTGCCACATAATGGCCGCTCCAATCAGGATTAAATTGATAGACAGCAATTCTATCAACTTGCATAAACTGACACACTTCTTGGGTGGCAGTCTGAAAAATCGCGTTGATATCGAGAGATTCTCGAATCTTAGCCACCACTTCAAACAGTATCCGCTGTTGCTCGGCTGCCCACTGCAAATCAACTGATTGCTGCCGCGTTTTAGCCAACAAATCTGCTTGTTCTAATCCTACACTCAACTGAATTCCCACTTGCGTAGCAAACTGAATTTCCGAAGTGTTCCAATGGCGCAAACCGCTGCACTGGTGCACGCACAGCAAACCCCAAAGTTGGCTGCCATTCATCAGTGGCATAATCACCTGAGCTCTAATTTGAAATTGAGCTAAAAGAGCAACATGGCAGTCTGAAAGTCCAGCATTTTCGACATCTTGTAGCACTTGAATCTGTCCCTGACTATATTTTTTAGCATAGTTTTCGCTAAAGAAATGATCGCGAACTTTTACATTCATTGCCGAAGAAAAACCAGGCAAAACATCTTCGGTAATAAATTCGCCTTCATTAAAGTTTAAACTAGGATCGAAGCGATAAATGCCAACTCTATCGGCCTTTAATATCCGCCGCAATTCTGTAGTTGTAGTACGAAAAATTGTATCTAAATCGAGAGATTGTCGAATCTTAGCAACTACCTCAAACAGTATTCGCTCCTGCTCTGCTACCCGCTGCAACTCAACTGCTTGCTGCTGAGTTTGAGCGAGCAAATCTGCTTGTTCTAAAGCGATGCTTAGCTGAGCCGAAATTTGGGTAGCAAACTTAATTTCGGAAGATTCCCAGTTGCGGGGAGCCGAACATTGGTGTACGCACAGCAACCCCCAAAGGTCGTTGCCTTTCATAATCGGTGCAACTAAAGTAGCTTTGACCTGAAATTGCTCCAAGACTTGCTCAAAGCAATCTTCCAGTCCGGCTTGTGTGATGTCAGACATGGCGTGAACTCGCCCCTGAGAGTAGAGATTGGCGTAGTTTTCTCCAAAGCAGCGATCGTGCACTTTGACTGCCATTGCTGACCGAAAATCTGGCAAAACATCTTCGGCAACGAATTCGCCGTCCTTAAATTCTGATGCGGAATCGAAGCGGTAAACTGCCACTCTCTCTGCATTTAAAGCCCGCCGCACTTCCTGGGACATCGTGCTAAAAATCTTGTTTAAGTCGAGGGATTGCCGCATTTTTGCCACCACTTCAAACAGCACTCGTTGGTGTTGGGTCAACTGCTGTAGTTGAGCAGTGCGCTTTTGAACTTGATTTTCTAAATTTGTGTTAAGTTCCTCTATTTGTTGATCGAGTTGGTAGTGGTTAATAGCATTAGAAAAGTGGTTGCCCAAAATTTGGAGCAATTCAATTTCTTCAGCCTTCCATTCGCGAATTTGGGCAGCTTTTGACTCTTTCCACGCTTCAAAAGATATCCGAGATTGGGCGAGCCGCTCGTCGCTATCAAACTGTCTAGCCCAGAGAGTTTCGGTGTCAAATTCTTCTCGAAAAATGGTCAAGTAACCGAATATTTGCTGGCGGGTTATGAGCGGTACGATTAAAATGCTGCGAATTTTGGTCGATCGAAATGCAGGTTGCAGGCTTCTCAAACTGCTAATTTGGTACAAATCGGGAATTGCCCAAACCTGTTGCTCGCCGGATTTAAAATATTCGTGCCAGACGCTGTATTGCTCAACCTGCGGGTATTTGGCCGAAATTGGCATCTTCGGCCCTGAGCCGCAAGTGTAGACTGTGAGTTCCCGATTCGAGTTATCCGAATAGGGAACTAGATTCGTAACTTTGCTGCTGTCGCAAACGAATGGCGTGGCGAAAATGCACAGCCTGCCGCCGGCTGCATCTAGTGCTGCTACCGATTCTGCCAAAGCTGTTTGGAGTTCCATCGCCGGCGGGGAGTTAAGGGCTGCGGCGACGCGGTTGACGGCAGCTTCCCGTTGGGCTTTCGCCCTTGCTTGGGCGAGGAGGCTTGATTGGGCTATGGCGACGCCGAGCTGATCTGCCACCATCTGAACGCCTTGGAGTTCGTTTTCTGCCACACTCCGGGACTCGGAGTGGTGAGATACCAACAACCCCCAGAATTCTTCGCCGTGAAAAATTGGTATTACCAAGCAAGCCTTGACGCCCAGTGCAGTCAAGTATTCAGCGTGGCAGGGGTCAACCGCGCGAAAGCGCATTTCGTCGTCGGGCAGCAGTTGGCCGGAAACCCCCTCGCGACGCGGACTTTGGCCTAGCAGCCCGGAATCTATATCGACGATCGATCGCACCTGTAGTTGCGCGAACATTTCGCGGGCGTGAGGGGGAATATCGTCTGCGGGAAAATGCAGCCCCAATAGGGATGGCAAGCGGTTGCCGTTAATTGATTCGGCAATCACTTCACCGCTACCGTCGCTATGAAATTTGTAGATTTTTACTCTGTCTGTTCCCAAGAACGATTGAACTTCGGCTGCTGTTGCGCTCAGAATTTCGGGTAGTTCTAGAGAGTGGCGAATGCGCTTGGCGATGCGTTCGAGCAAATTTGCTCGATCGAACCTCACCTTGACATTTTCGATCTTTAATGAGTCCATTATTAATCTTTTGCTTTCCTAGCAATAATAGTAAGCTGCCCAAAACTTTTGTGCCTGTTAAAAAATTCGGCAAGCACAGCCATTTAATAAAATATAAATATGCTGAGGGCGATCGTCGATTAGTTTTGCACCTGTAGCGATCTGCCCTAAAATTGCAACTTTCCATTGTGTGGGATTACAACTTTTGTACTTTAAATATAAACTTTGTAGAGCCTGCCTTGCAATATCTTTACCCCAACGGATTAAAATTGTCAAGTTTCAAGACTTGCAGAGTCATATCAATTCCGGTTGCACCGGAATGATGGGAGTGGGGAGTGGGGAGTGGGGAGTGGGGGAATGTGGAATTATTGACTTTGACTTGATCGTTCCCATCCAACCGGAAACGATGTCACTCAGAGAAAGGTCGATCGACAATCCGCAGCTTTTTCAGATATTTTTAGATCAAAAAAAAGCTCCTGCCGTTAAGCAGGAGCCTTTTTTGATTAGACAATCAAATCAGAAATAAATTCGATCGATTAGTCTAAGTCTGGCATAGCCAGCACTGGTTCATTTTCGCGATCGATACCCTTCTCAAAGCCAGCGACAGCCGCGCGAGCGCGACCAGCGTGCCACAAGTGGCCGACCAAGAAGAAGAAACCCATCACAAAGTGGAAACAGGACAGCCAAGAACGAGGAGAAGTGAAGTTAAACGAGTTAACTTCAGTCGCCACACCGCCCACAGAGTTCAAAGAACCCAAAGGAGCGTGAGTCATGTACTCAGCCGCGCGCCGAGCTTGCCAAGGCTGAATGTCATTCTTGATTTTGTTCAAGTCCAAACCGTTAGTACCGCGTAAGGGCTCCAACCAAGGGCCTTGGAAATCCCAGAAACGCATCGTTTCACCGCCGAAAATGATTTCGCCAGTAGGAGAGCGCATCAGGTATTTACCCAGACCGGTGGGGCCTTGTGCAGAACCGACGTTAGCACCCAAGCGTTGGTCGCGGATCAGGAAGGTCAAAGCTTGCGCTTGAGAAGCTTCCGGGCCCGTCGGGCCGTAGAATTCGCTGGGGTAAGCAGTGTTGTTGAACCAGACAAAGCAGCAAGCGATGAAGCCCATCAGGGACAAAGCGCCCAAGCTGTAAGACAGGTAAGCTTCGCCAGACCAGATTAAGGCGCGGCGAGCCCAGCCGAAAGGCTTGGTCAAAATGTGCCAAACACCGCCAGCGATACAAATCAGGCCCAGCCAGATGTGACCGCCGATGATGTCTTCCATGTTGTTGACGCTGACAATCCAGCCTTCGCCACCAAAAGGAGAGCGCACCAAGTAGCCAAAAATCACAGCCGGATTCAGAGTGGGGTTCGTGATAATACGCACGTCGCCGCCGCCCGGAGCCCAAGTGTCATAGACACCGCCGAAAAACATGGCCTTAGCTACCAACAGCAAGCAACCGCCACCCAACAAAATTAGGTGATAGCCGATGATGTTGGTCATCTGGTTCTTGTCTTTCCAGTCGTAGCCGAAGAAAGAAGAGTATTCTTCGAGAACTTCCGGGCCGCGAACGGCGTGATAAATGCCGCCCAAACCGAGAACTGCAGATGAAATCAAGTGAAGAACGCCGACTACGAAGAACGGGAAGATATCAGTGACTTCACCGCCGGGGCCTACACCCCAACCCAAAGTAGCGACGTGGGGCATCAAAATTAAGCCCTGTTCGTACATGGGCTTTTCTGGGATAAAGTGAGCGACTTCAAACAAAGTCATTGCACCGGCCCAGAACACGATCAAACCAGAGTGAGCGACGTGTGCGCCCAGCAGTTTGCCGGAGAGATTGATTAAACGAGCGTTGCCAGACCACCAAGCGAACCCGGAGGATTCTTGGTCGCGACCGCTTGCGTAGGAATTAGAGAGCGTTACCACCCGGTAGAACCTCCAACGATTTTAGATTTTGGATTTTGGGTTTTTTTGTTCCCCAGTAGGACACGGGAGTACCGCACCTGCGCCGGGGAATTGGGATTTGGATTTCAGATTAATTTAAAAAAAGTAAATTAATCTGAAATCCAAATCCTGATTTTTTTAAAGTGCGTTACCGCGAGGCAGAACTTCTTCAGGGAAGATGAAGTTTTCGTGAGGTTGGTCTGTCGGAGCCATCCAAGCACGAATGCCTTCGTTAAGCAGAATGTTCTTAGTGTAGAACGTTTCAAACTCAGGATCTTCAGCAGCGCGTAATTCTTGTGATACGAAGTCATAGGCGCGCAGGTTTAATGCTAAACCGACGATGCCAATGGAGCTCATCCACAAGCCTGTGACAGGTACGAACAGCATGAAGAAGTGTAACCAGCGTTTGTTGGAGAAGGCAATTCCGAAGATTTGCGACCAAAAGCGGTTAGCTGTAACCATCGAGTAGGTTTCTTCTGACTGAGTTGGGTTGAAGGCGCGGAAGGTGTTTGAGCCTTCGCCGTCTTCAAACAAGGTGTTTTCTACGGTTGCACCGTGGATAGCGCACAACAGCGCACCGCCCAAGATGCCTGCAACGCCCATCATGTGGAAGGGGTTGAGCGTCCAGTTGTGGAAGCCTTGCAGGAATAGCAAAAAGCGGAAAATTGCTGCGACGCCGAAACTGGGGGCGAAGAACCAGCCTGATTGACCCAAGGGGTAAAGCAGGAACACCGAAACAAACACGGCGATGGGGCCGGTGAATGCTAGGGCGTTGTAGGGACGGATGCCGACTAAACGGGCGATTTCAATCTGACGCAGGCAAAAGCCGATCAGTGCGAAGGCGCCGTGGAGGGCGACAAATGTCCACAGCCCACCGAGTTGGAACCAGCGAGTGAAGTCCCACTGTGCTTCGGGGCCCCACAGGAACAGCAGGGAGTGTCCGAGGCTGTTGGCTGGGGTGGAGACTGCTACGGTGAGGAAGTTGGCTCCTTCGAGGTAGGAGCTTGCCAAACCGTGGGTGTACCAAGATGTGACGAAGGTGGTGCCTGTTAACCAGCCACCGATGGCTAGGTAGGCGCAGGGGAATAGCAGGATGCCAGACCAGCCTACGAAGACGAAGCGATCGCGTTTGAGCCAGTCGTCGAGGACATCAAAGATGCCTCTTTCGTTCTGGGCGCGTCCGACTGCGATTGTCATTGGGGTAAAATCCTTTTGCTTGTTAAAAGACCAAGGTTTCTAATTAAAGTTAACATAACTATATATTAGAAGTTCATAATTTTTCAACTAGAACAGTAGAGTTCCCCCACTAGAGGCGTAGTCGATGAAAGCGTGGTTGAGAGGAAGGCCATCTTGGTTGACGATGCTCAGCAACAATCCAACTGACCCTTCGTCGCCAAGCGGCGAGGTGGCGGTGGTTGAGGAGTTGATACACAATCCCGATCAGTCGATCGCGATCGCCTCAGCGAAGCGTCACGCTCGGTGGACTAATTGAATTAAGATTTGGCTTTAAGGCTGTTTAATTTTATGACTGCAAAAACAATGACCTCGATCGATCCTGTCCTGCGCTACCCGGTTTTGGGCTCCCGCCGCTTCAGCAATTACTGGTGGGCGACGGTGGTCAGCATTGGAGGGACTGGTTTCCTGCTGTCGGGCATTTCCAGCTACTTGCACGTTAACCTGCTGCCTTTTGCTGACCCGACTCAGCTTGTTTTCATCCCCCAAGGCATTGCGATGGGTTTCTACGGTGTCTGTGGCGTGCTGTTGGCGCTTTACCTGTGGCTGACTATTCTCTGGGATGTCGGTGGCGGTTACAACGAGTTCGATCGACAAACTGGTAACATTCGGATCTTTCGCTGGGGATTTCCCGGCAAAAACCGCAAAGTTGATTTTACTTGCAAGACATCGGACGTGCAATCTGTGCGGGTGGACATTAAAGAAGGTCTCAATCCCCGCCGCAGTATTTATCTTAAGCTCAAAGACCGCCGTCAGTTTCCCCTGACTAGAGTCGGACAGCCGATTGCTTTGTCTGAAGTGGAAAATCAAGCGGCCGAATTGGCTCGATTTTTGCAAGTTCCCCTAGAAGGACTTTAGGGATTTTCGATTGGCGATTTGATATCTGAGATTGGTAATGTCTCGTAGGGTGCGCCGGGCCGCGCACCTTACCTACCTGGTAAGTGAAAAAGATTGATCGGCGAGTAAGCCCGTTACCAATTTTGGAATCTATCAATTAACCATACTTGCGAAAGTTTTTGATTGCAAACCGTAGAATAAGGGTTTCAAGGCTCCAAAGCAAGTTCGCTATCCAAGGAAAATCGCTGGTTTTAGACTACGAACTAAAAACAGTTCGGACTATTGAATTAAAATCTTTAGTTGCAAAGTCCGTAATTGACTCAAAGTGAAAATACAAATGCAAATGCAAATCAAAATTCAGCGGTGGTTGTTCTCACTTTTAATAATTGGCGCGTTGTTTGTCGGAGGATGCAGTAGTTCCCCTGTGGCAAACTCGACTCCGACACCGAATCCGGTGTCGGGTGAAAATATTTCTTTGTCTCCGTCTCCTTCTCCTGCTGCTGTAGCGGCGAGTTCGCAATTTAGCAATTTGCCACGATTGCAAGGAAAAGCAACGGTGGTGATGACGGTTAAAGGTGCTCCAATTACGATCGAGCTCGACGGCACAAATGCGCCAATTACTGCGGGCAATTTTGTCGATTTGGTTCAGAAAGGAGTCTACGACGGGCTGGTATTTCACCGAGTCGTGCGGGAACCTCAGCCTTTTGTAGTTCAGGGCGGCGACCCCCAGGGTAAAGACCCTAAATTCCCTACGGCGCGGCTGGGAACTGGTGGTTTTATTGACCCGAAAACTACTGTAGAACGCAGGATTCCTCTGGAAATTAAAGCTAAAGGTGCTGCCAATCCGACTTACAGCGCGACGCTACAAGAAGCTGGGGTTAAGGAAAAACCCGTGTTGATGCACAGTCGTGGGGCTGTTGCTATGGCTCGATCGCAAAGTCCTGATTCGGCTTCTTCTCAGTTTTACATTACTTTGACCGATGTACCGTTTTTGGACGGTAGCTATGCGGTTTTTGGGTACGTGAAGCAAGGGATGGATGTGATTGATAAGATTGAAGCGGGCGATCGCATTGAGAAGGCTACTGTTACTCAGGGTTTGGAAAATTTTAAGCCGGTTAGCTGAAGGTAGTCATTAGTGATTAGTCATTAGTGATTAGTCATTAGTGATTAGTCATTAGTGATTAGTCATTAGTCATTAGTCATATCAAATCCGGTAGCATCGGAATTAATCTTACCCACAGTCAGGACACGGCACTGCCGTGTCCCTACAATTAATCTGGCGCGCAAGAAACGGCACTGCCGTGTCCTCTATACCATTCCGGTGTAACCGGAATAGATATCATTAGTCATCAGTCATTAGTCATTAGTGAATGGATGTTGTTGTTACTGGAATTGGTCTAGTTTCGAGTTTAGGCAGTCTGGAAACTAGCTGGATAAGACTGCTGTCTGCAGAGTCGGGAATTCGGGAACATCAACCTTTTCTAAAAATTGAGCCGCAACCTTTGGCTTTAATTCGCACAAAACCTGCGGATTTAATAACTTTAATTCGGCAGGTTTTAGCAGATGCTTTGCAAGATGCTAATTTGACTTTGCCTTTGCCAGATTGCGGGATTGCGATCGGTTCTAGCCGAGGTTTCCAGGCAAATTTGGAACTGTTGGCGAGGGAAGGAAGAGGGAAGAAGGAAGAAGGAAGTTCAGCAACGAGCACTGTACAAGATGTAACGGATGGATGGAAGACCGAAGTTGGAAGACCGAAGTTGGAAGAAGGAAGAGGGGAGAAGGAAGAGGAAAGAGAATTCTCAATTACCGATTCTCAATTCCCTATGCCCCATGTCCTATGCCCCATGCCCCATGCCCTATGCCCGATTCCCAATTCTCAATTTGTGAATTTTTTGCCTCACATGGGGGCGATGGCGGCGGCGAGGGCAATTGGCTCAATGGGGCCGGTGCTGGCGCCGATGGCTGCTTGTGCGACCGGCCTACAGTCGATCGCCCGTGCTGTTGATTTAATCCGCACTGGTGAGTGTCAGCGGGCGATCGCAGGTGCTGTGGAAGCGCCTATCACACCGCTTACTCTGGCTGGATTTAGCCGGATGGGTGCTTTGGCAAACAATGGGTGCTATCCCTTTGATGAAAATCGGGAAGGCTTTGTGCTCGGTGAAGGCGGGGCTTTATTTGTATTAGAATCTGCCGAGTTGGCAAGGCGTCGTGGCGCTAAAATTTACGGTCGAGTTTCCGGTTTTGGCTTGACAAATGATGCTTGCCATGCTAATGCCCCGGAGCTGGGGGGGAAAAGTGCGATCGCGGCGGTAAATCAATGTTTGAAACGCAGCAATTTATCGGCGATTGATATAGATTTTATTCATGCTCACGGTACTGCAACTGAGTTAAACGACCGACACGAAGCACTGTTAATTGAGAAGTTATTTCACCCAGGAGTTGCTGTTAGTTCGACTAAGGGGGCGACGGGTCATACTTTGGGAGCTTCGGGAGCTTTGGGCGTGGCTTTTTGTTTGATGAGTATTAAATATCAGATGTTGCCGCCTTGCGTGGGAATGAAAAAACCGGGGTTTGAATTAGATTTTGTTCGCTGTGCGCGATCGGCTATTGTCAGAAATGCGGTTTGTTTAAGTTTTGGCTTTGGCGGGCAGAATGCTGCGATCGTTTTAGCGGGCGATCGTTAATTTTTGTAAACTCGGTCGATCGGCATTTAAATTACACGATCTCTCTACAGTTAAAATCTTCTGAGGAGGCCGGAGAACCCCCGCACATCCAATTTAAATCTCAAAAATACTACAATACTTATGTATTTTAGTCAATTAACTGAGAATTTTGGTGAGATTGCTGGTGCTGCTATGCTAGTCTGGCTCTGCATCCCGACGCTAATCCTTGCGTCAAAGCCTCGGAGGCTAGAAAAGAGAGCCAGATTAAAGCAGTATTGTATTTTATTAACGCACCGATGGTGATCAGCGAAAATAGAAGAAAGAAACTGTTTAAATTAAGTCTCAGGTATTTTCACATGGATCTGGCCTCTCATCGATTTATGTCTTATTTTGAACCAGAGCAAGCTGCTCACCTTTGCCAAATAGCTGTTTTGGAGAGTTTTGCTGAGGAAACGCTGGTTTTTGAAGAAGGAGAAACAGCGGATTTTTTATATCTAGTTTTAGAAGGTAAAGTCGAGTTTAGCAAGCGGATCGAAAATCATAAATATCAAACTGTTGCTGTCGCTAACCCAGACGATTATTTTGGCGAACTCGGAGTTTTAGACGGAGAGCCTCGCAGTGCTAGAGCTGTGGCAGTTACCGGCTCGACTTTGGCCAAAATAGACCGTGAAGAACTAATAACAACTCTCCAGTTTGCTAAAGGCAGTTCGGTACTGCAAATGTTTAGTTTCATTACTAAAAATTTACGGGATACCACGGATCAATATGTTAGCCAGTTGGTACACAAACAAAAAATGGTATTGGTAGGAGAAATGGTGAGTACAATTATTCACGATTTCAAAAGTCCTTTTACCGGAATTAAACTCTCCAGTGAAGTGCTCAAAGAAATGCACCCGGATGAGGAAACTCAGGAGTGGTGCGAACTTATTCAATTGCAGGTTCAGCGAATGTTGGGGATGGCTGAAGAAGTGTTAGAATTTTCGCGCGGCAATTCTGTATTAAATAAAAAACCAGTTAATCTAATTCAGACGTTGCAGCAGTTTCAAAAGTTGAACCGAGTTTATTTTGAAGCAGCAAAAGTAGATTTGGTAGTACGGGTGACAGAAGTGATAGTGGAAGCGGATGAAAATAAGATTTTGCGCGTTTTACAAAATTTAGTTGGGAATGCTGTTGAGGCTTTTGGCGGACGAGGGGGGCGGGTGGAGATTGCTGCGTGGCAAAGTGAGGATTGGGCAGAAATTAGCATTTACGATAACGGCCCCGGCATTCCACCTGCAATTAAGGAAAAGTTATTTGAACCGTTTGTGACCTATGGTAAACGGACTGGTACTGGGTTGGGAACGGCAATTGTTAAGTCGATGGTTGAGGCTCACAAAGGGCAAATTACTTATGAGTCGGAGGACGGAAAAGGGACAACTTTTTACATCCGCTTGCCGAAAACCGAGGCTTTAGCAGATCAAAATTAAGTAGGTTAGAAGATATATACTGAGGACTTTTTCACTAAGCCTCAGAGACTTGGTTGATGAGTAGATATTTTGTAATCAAACAATATTTTTCTAAGAAACCGGCTGGAAGAGCGTAAGTCCTAATACTGTGTAGCGACTTGCAGAATAAAGTAGAATTGAATTAACGAAATGCTAAAAATCTGATGCCAGTTACTATTCAAACCTTACCCACAGAAGTTATCAATTTAATTGCCGCCGGCGAAGTGATTGACTCGATCGCCGCAGCGGTACGAGAATTAGTTGAAAATTCTCTGGATGCTGGCGCAACTCGCATCGTTGTTTCTGTCTGGCCCGAACAGTGGCGGGTGCAAGTTGCAGATAATGGTACAGGAATGGATCTGGAAAATTTGCGGCAGGCGGCTTCCCCTCACAGTACGAGCAAAATTACCACTGAAGCTGACCTTTACAAAATTGATACTTTGGGATTTCGTGGGGAAGCTTTGCACAGTTTAGCTCAGTTGGGCTGTTTGGAGGTTTTGAGCCGATCGAATGATTTGGGATTAGGGGATTTTTCGGAAAATCGAGATTCGGCGCAAACCCCCGCTAAATCTTCCTTTAACAAGGGGGGAGTTGAAAATGCTCGATCGGGCTGGCGGGTGGTTTACAATAACGCAGGCGTTGCTGTAGAGCTGGAAACAGCGGCGATCGCTCCTGGTACGGTGGTGACTGTTGATAATTTGTTTGGCAATTGGCCTGTGCGCCGCAGTTTTTTGTCGCCGGCACAGCAAATGCGATCGATCCAATTAACCCTTCAGCAAATTGCTATTTGTCACCCGCACGTTAATTGGCAGTTGCGTCAAGGAAATACGCCTTGTTTGCACGTAACTCCTGGTAGCACAGCGGAACAACTTTTACCTCAATTCGTGCGGGGAATTCGCTTGAATGATTTGCAGTATTTAAAAGTAAATTTGCCTTCATTTCCTGAAAGGAATAAATCGCCAGATTATTTCGCACACACGCAATTGTTTTTGTCAAAAACACAGCCGAGTTACCCATGCCCAATTCCCGATGCCCAATGCCCAATGCCCAATGCCCCATGCCCAATTCCCAATTCCCAGTTTTTAGAATTAGTAATTGGTTTGCCCGATCGCTGTCACCGCAGGCGGCCGGATTGGGTGAAGGTTGGGGTAAATCGGCGAGTTGTGCGATCGCCCGAATTAGAGCAAACTATTCTCAGCGCCTTTGCCCGCACTTGTCCGCGCGATCGCTATCCCGTGTGTTTTGTTCACCTGCAAATCTCCCCTTCGGAAATCGACTGGAACCGCCACCCGGCTAAGGTTGAAATTTATCTGCACGATCCGAGTTTTTGGCAAGAACAAGTTAGCGCGGCAATTGCTCGTGCTTTGCACCTGAACGATGAAGTTTTGCCGTCTGCCCCAATTCCCGATCGAGTGGGAAAATTGCTGAAGGCATCGGAACAAAAAAGTGCTTACAGTGTCGGGATTTCGGCTATACAAAATGAGGAAGGCGACGAACAGGAAAAAGCTAATAAAATAGGATTGATGGAATTGAGGGCGATCGCTCAAGTTCACAATACTTACATTGTTGCAGAACATTCCAGCGGCATGTGGTTGGTGGAACAACACATCGCTCACGAGCGCGTTTTATACGAGCAATTATGCGCGGCTTGGCAGCTAAAATATCTGGAAAAACCAGTAATTCTCAGTCAATTATCGGCGCTGCAAATTGAGAATTTATCCCGCTTGGGTTTGGAAGTAGAAAGTTTTGGCGAACAGCTATGGGCTGCCCGCGAAGTTCCTGAATTGTTAGCCGAGCGAGATGACTGTGCGGATGCGCTGTTTGAGCTCAGTAAAGTCGCAGATTTACAAGCGGCTCAAGTTGCGACTGCTTGCCGTAGCGCTATGCGAAACGGTACTCCTTTGAGTCTTTCCCAAATGCAAAATTTGTTGGATGAATGGCAGCAAACTCGCAATCCGCGCACTTGTCCTCACGGCCGCCCTATCTATTTTGCTTTGGAAGAATCGACTCTGGCTCGGATTTTTCGCCGCAGTTGGGTGATTGGTAAAAGTCACGGGATTTGAAAGTTCATTTGACATCCGAGGGCGTTCACGTCAATCTGGCTCGATCGAAAAAAACATCGTGAAGCTTTATTAAAAATAGGGGCTGATTTAGATAAAACAACTTAGAATATATTAAAATTTAAATAATGCAGTGTTTTTAATATCTTTTGGGCAACAGGCAAGATGCCTGTTCCACAAGAAAAAATGCCTCTATTACCAGCATAAAAAGTTTCATTGTACTACAAAAAGCTGCAACAGGCAAGATGCCTGTTCCACAAGAAAAAGTTCCTGCTTTACCATGAAAAAGGTTAATTATACTACAAAAAAATGCCGATTTACCCGAATAATCTTTGTTGTGGAACAGGCATCTTGCCTGTTCATGATATTAGTCCAATAAGTAAATTAAAAATAAATCAATAAATATGGATTTTCCGATCGCCCGACAACTCTTTTATCGAGAAATAAATCAGCCTGATGGCTCGATTGACCTGGCGAAAGCTGCTCTTTACATGGCTTTGGAAGAATACCCAAATTTAGATCCACACGAGTATCTCAACGCTCTCGACACGATCGCAGATGAGGTGCGCTCACGCCTGCCGGCACAGAATTATCCGCTGCGGATTATTCAAACTATTAATAGCTATTTATACGGGGAGTTGCAGTTTGGGGGCAATGATGCGGATTATTACGACCCCCGCAATAGCTTTTTGAATGAAGTGATCGATCGGCGTACTGGCATTCCCATCTCTTTATCTTTGGTTTATTTGGAGGTTGCTAAGCGCATTGATTTTCCGATGGTGGGAATTGGGATGCCAGGACATTTTTTAATTAGACCGGATTTTGAAGATGCTGGTATTTTTGTTGATGCGTTTAACGGCGGCGAAATCTTGTTTCCTGAAGATTGTCAAGCCAGACTTTCTCAAATTTATGGTCAACCTATGGAGTTGCAGCCGGCTTTTCTCGCCCCGGTAAGTCGCCGACATTTGTTGGGGCGAATGCTGGGAAATCTGAAGGCGATTTACTTGCAACAGGGAGATGCTGTGAGGGTACTCTGGGCGATCGAAAGGATTTTGCTGCTGTTTCCCGAGGCGCTGGGGGAACGGCGCGATCGCGGAATTCTCTATTATCAACTGGGACGCTTGGTCGAAGCGCGCCACGATTTGGAACTATACCTGAGAAATGCTCCGAATGCTCCTGATGCTGCTAGAATTCGCCAATTGGTCGATCGGCTCGATCGGGATCTGTGAACGTGAACAAACCTGACGGTCAACTGAGTACAGTTAGACTGCAGGCTTCTTTTTCCTTTTTTTTCTCATGCTTTTTATAGTGAGGTAGTTCCACCCCCACTTGCTAATATAGTATCAGAGTATTTCCCGATCATGAAGGGGTATAAAAGAATAATTGTCGCTTTGGGTCCCTACACCCGACGAGCCTTTCATCACGCGGGCGTAATTTATTCGGGCTACGGGGCTCCGCGCTCAGATTAATCCCCTCTAAATATACGCCCGGGACTTCCCGGCTGGTAGTTAAATTTGGTATATGTCGCACAGCACACTATAAGACATAAAAGTGAGACTCAATAAACTGCTGACCGACGACCAAATTTCGCTTTTATAATTTTTGCAAAGGTATCTAAAATTGTCAAACAGCTAATTATAACATATTAATTCTCAATTAATACCTATCTTTTGATAGGTTAAATTTGCTTGACATGACTGTAAAATCATAGGTCATTTACCGAACTTCCGAGTCCACTTTCCCGACTGATACCCGCACTGATACCTGCACTGATACCCGCAATGACGAGCGATCGAAAAAGTATTTTGACGTAAAGAGGCACAAACTCATGAACTTTCAGTTTCAACAAGGTTATCTCAACGGAATGCAACCGCTGTCAGCCAATTTAACCAAAAGAATGTCAAAGTCTTTATCATTTGGTTTGGCGCTTTTGTTGGGAACAAGTGCAGTATTCCTAAGCAGCGGCAAAGCCTTGGCATTAGATAATGTCACCGTAAAATACGGTGCTGTTGACGTAACATTACCGATGAGCGACTTACAAAGCTTTGCACAAACCGGCAAACCATCATCTCAACTGCAAAGCGTTCTGAGTCTTGCGAAACAAACTCCCGAGTCGGTGCGCCAAATATTAACGCAAGAAGTCCCTTTAGATTCCCAATTAGTAGCGGGGCTGGCAAATACTTATTTTGGGGAAATTGTTTTCAAACAATTGGGGGAGGTTGCTTATACGCCGGCCACTCGTCTTCAAAGCGCGCCCGCACTGCGCGATGCTTTAGTCGCAGCTTCCAAAGATGGCAAAATATCGCTGATTGAAGTGATGCAAAATTACGGCCCTGCGGCCTTAGAAGTTGACGGGAATCAAGCTATGGCTATTTACCAACGAGTGATTAAAGACTTGCAAAATTTGCAAGCTATGTATCAGAATTCCCCTGCTTTGCAAAATACCGCCGGCCAAGCGGTGAATTCGGCCCGACAAATGATTTGTCAGCCCAGTCCATCAGGAAGTGCGAAATAAATAACTGAAGTTGGAGGGAATTGGGAATTGGGAATTGGGAATTGGGAATTGGGAATTGGGAATTGGGAATTGGTGCTTTTTTTCCTATTAGCTCTAGCTTTCAGCTATTACCAATTACTCATGACCAATTACCAATTATTCGGCTACGCGAGGGTAATAGTTTCCCAGGGAGCATCTCATATTTGCAAAAACACTTCTTTCTTCTTCCTTCTGACTCTTTTCTCCTGGCTCCTGACTCCTGACTCCTAATTCCAATTTCGAGCTTTGCTGCTTTCATTGAGATGCTCCCGTTTCCCATTACCCATTATCCATTACCCCTTACCCATTCTTTGAGATAGTTGCTCGGCTACCCGCTTGAGTCGGCGGAGTTGGTCTTTCATATCTTTTTCCGTCCAAGGGGCGGCAAAGCGATTGAAACCAAATCTAATTAAACGATTGGGAATTTGAAATTCAAAGCGGTTAATCAAGAGAGTTCCTTGGATTTGCGGCTGGCATTCCCAACGATCGCATCCTTTGAAAAATCCGTCAAACCCCCAAACAATTAAACCTGGTTGTCGCTCCAACACAACACTCTCTAAAGAGGGTTGCAAAACAGGAATTTTTATGATAAACAAGCTGCGACTTCCTACGGCAGTATCCCATTCGCCCTGGGGATCGCAGCGTAGCAAGGGATTGAGCCACTTGTGCATTAAAGTACGATCGACTATACAGCGCTCCACCAGAGTAGCAGCAGCCTGAATTTCAATGGATTGCTCGAAAACTTGACGAATTGACATGAGAACCTGCAACAACGAGGGTATTACAAAACTTTGCTTACTTGATAGTCCTTTATTTACTTGTAACGTCAATTTTTCCAGAAATTAAAAGATTGACACACTCATAAATACAGTGTATCATCTTCAAATAAAGTATATATACTGATTATGGAGTTAGTCGAAAGGCACATCATTAAACCAAATCATAGGTTTTATCGAGAAGGCGATCGACTGTCTTGGCTGTGCAAAAATCTTTACAATAGCGCTAACTACATCTACCGTCAAAACTTTTTCGCCAGCCAACAAACAAATGCTCTGGCTGTTTATCTCGCGCTCAAAATAAGTCCTGATTACAAAGCACTGCCCGCAAAGGTAGCACAAAGCACGATCGGCTTAGTCCTCAAAGCATGGACTAGCTATTATCTGGCGGTGCGAAACTATCAGGAATACCCAACTAAATTTAAAGCCGCCCCGAAAATCCCTCATTACAAAGGTTCAAGAGAGCGAAAAAGAGAGGACGGGCGCTATGTAGTTGTATTTAATTGTCAAGCTGTCAGCAAAAGAGCCTTAAAAAAAGGATATGCTCGTCCCTCTGGGACTAATATTTGGTTGCCCTCAAAAGTCAGCTCGATTCTGGAAATCCGGATTGTTCCCAAAGTAGGTTGTTATGTTGTCGAGGTGGTCTATGAAAAGTTAGAACAGCCTTTACAAGTTAATCAGAGAGCAGCAGCCATAGATTTAGGATTAAACAATCTGGCAACATTAACTTACAATGTTCCTGGGTTAGTACCGACAATCTTCGATGGACGGGCTGTTAAGTCAACCAACCAATACTGCAATCAAGTTTCATCGGCATTGAAATCATTGCTGCCCGCAGCGCAAAAAAACAGTAAAAAACTTGCCCCATTGTGGCACAAGCCTAACTGTAAAGTGGATTACTACCTCCACACGACGAGTTCCGCAATTATTAAAGAACTCGTTAATCATCAAAGGGGCTTGCTAGCGATAGGCTGGAACCATGATTTTCAAGATGGGATTAATACTGGTAAGGTTAATAATCAAAATTTTGCCTGTATTCCCCATCGCCGATTCGTGCAAATGTTGCAGTACAAAGGACAACTTGCGGGAATTAAAGTTGTGTTAGTTGAGGAGAGTTACACATCCAAATGTTCAGCTTGGGATTTGGAACCAATTCAACAACATTCCGACTACATTGGCAGTAGGGTAAAAAGAGGATTGTTCAGAACCCAAACTGGACACTTCATAAAGGCCGATGTAAACGGTTCTTTGAATATTGGCACAAAAGCAGTCGGAGATGGGTTGATCCCAAATTCGATAGAGGGTTTTGTAGTTAACCCAGTACATTAAAAGTGTACAAACATTAAATTTAGGCGATGTCTAGATTTTTTGGAACTATTATTAAAGTTTCGTCTTCTCCTTGTCAAATGTGACGTTAACCTGAGAAAAAAATGAATGAAACTTGGCAAGAAATAACTCAACCGATATCGGGCCCCATAGCGGCTTTGTCCGATCGCCTTTTGGCACAGGCCCAGCCCGCAAATCCGCTGGCACAAGCCGAACGCGGAATTAACAATCTCTTTCAGGGCTCAAACATTGAAAATCTCCTCTGGGCCGTCGGTATCCTGCTAGTTGGCTTGATAGTATCAGCCGTCGTCTCATCTATAGTCGGGGGATTGCTCAAGAAGACGACGATCGACAATCGGCTGGCGGCTTGGATTACCGGCCGCCCGGAAGGAGCTGAAACCCCGCAAGTGGAAAAATGGATTTCCACAGCGGTGTTCTGGATCATTTTTATCTTTTTCCTAATTGCCTTTTTCGATCGCCTGAATCTAACGGCTGTCTCGCAACCGCTCAATACTTTTCTCAATCAAATTACCGGTTTCTTGCCGAAGTTAGCCGGCGCGCTAATTTGGTTGGGGATTGCTTGGGTGTTGGCGACAGTCGCCAAAATGGCCGTATCGCGCGTGATGCGGACTTTTAGCGTAGACGAGCGCTTGAATCAGGAGGTGGGCGCAGCGCCCACTGAGCGCCCTTTGCTGCTGAGCGATACTGTGGCGAATGCGCTGTACTGGTTCATTTTTCTGCTGTTTTTGCCGCTGATTCTCGACTCACTGGAAATGCAGCAGGCTCTGCTGCCGGTTAATAATTTACTCAACCAAATTCTGGCGGCAATTCCGAAAATTCTGGAAGCTGTGCTGATTGGGTTTGTGGGCTGGCTACTGGCTATGGTGGTGCGGCGGATTGTCACGAATCTGTTGGCTGCTGCTGGGGCGGACGGTTTGGGCGCTCGGTTTGGAATTTCGCGGACTTCTGGCGGACAATCGCTGTCGTGGATTGCCGGGACGATCGTCTATGTTTTGATTTTGATTCCAACCGCGATCGCAGCTCTCAACGCTTTGGACATTCAAGCGATTTCGCAGCCGGCAATCGCGATGCTCAACGACATTTTGGGCGCGGTACCCAAAATCTTCACGGCAGCCCTGATTCTGGCGCTTGCTTACATTTTGGGGCGCTGGGTAGGCGATTTGGTTACTAATATCCTGACCGGAATTGGCTTTAACAATGTCTTTTCTTGGTTGGGAGTGCAGGCACCGAAACAGTCGCTGAGGCTACCGCCAAGTTCGATCGATCCGGAGGCAACGATTCTTCAGGAACCGGAACTTCCGGCCCGCACACCTTCTGAGTTTGTCGGTATTGTGGTGCAGGTGGGCATCATCCTGTTTGCTGTGGTGGCAGCTACCGACGTGCTGCAAATTCCCGCGCTGACGGCGATTGTTAGCGGTATTGTCCTGGTTGCAGGTCGGGTGCTCGCCGGTTTGGTGGTATTTGCGATCGGCTTGTATTTGGCGAATCTGGCGTTTAGTTTGATTGCCAGTTCTGGAACTCGTCAAGCGCGGCTTTTGGGCCAAGCGGCTCGGATTGCTATTATTGCCTTTGTTTCGGCCTTGGCGCTGCAACAGATGGGCATTGGCAGCGATATTGTGAATTTGGCTTTCGGGCTGCTGCTTGGGGCGATCGCAGTTGGTATTGCTCTAGCTTTTGGTTTGGGCGGGCGCGAGATTGCGGCCGACCAAATTCGCGAATTGTTAGCGTCGTTTAAACAAGATAAGACGCCGCGTTCGTAACTCTATAAAATGGCGTTTGTCAAGTACAAACGCCATTTTTTTATGATTAATTTCATTGTAAGGGTCGCGAACCAATCGCAAAGCCTTTGAATTTGAGGATACAGCTATAGCAATCCTCGCATCATTTGCATAATTATTGTAGGGGCAATCCCACGCCCGGTTGCCCGATAGATAGGGGGTAGGCACTCTTAGCACTACCCGTACAAATTTATCTGAATCATTTAGGATTGCTATAGCGCGTCGCGTGAGAACCCCGGTCTTTCCCGCAGGGTATGAAACGCAGTTGCAGCCTTTAGGCTGCGAGTAATCTGTGTTATAATCTAACAATGCGGAACAAGTAGGCGTATCAACTACGTGTTGAACCATTCCTAGAACGGTGAAATTCCGGGCAGTAAGACACCCTCAGCATTTTTGACCGAAGAACGAGCCCGCCTGGCCCCTGGCTTTAGACGGGGGGATAAGTCGGTAGCGGTTTCAACCGCCTTCAGTTTTTGATATAATTCAAACAGCAAGTAAGAATAACCATCTACGCGAAGAATCATCAAGCGTGCGGAGAAATCCCGGCAACGGAGACATCCGCCTTTGATGCGGAATACTTAAAGGGCGAATAATGGCAGGGTGAGGAGCGTACCTATCTGGCTCGTGCGATGGACTCTGAAAGTAAGAAAAACTCTAAAAGTAAGCGCAATTGCAATATCTTTGATACGGGTATTGTTTTGAGCGTCTAGGGGGACTTTTGCCTGTCCCTTCCAAGTTTAGCTTGGAGAATCCCCAGGCTTCAGCCGTGGGGAGTGTCAAATCACCATAATCAGTGGTTTTTATTAGCCCGTTTGGAGCGAGCCTTTGGGAGGGTTGGGTAATTTTTGATTTTAGATTGACCAGCGCAAAAGTTGAGGTAGAGCAACTCAACCATTCTTAGGCCGCTTTTTGACAATTTTTTCAACTTTCAGGTCCATCAAATTAAGGAAGTATTTATTACGTTCAGATAAATTTAATTCAATCCTCACAAATCACTTTTCTGTAAAACTCCAAACACCATTCCAGTTATCAGGCACACCCTCCCTCATCAATTGCTCAATCCTCTCCAAATAAAGGAGAGCAGTTTTATCAGCAGGATGTACAGCAATCACCTTCTCAAAACTTTCTCTCGCAGATTCCAGCCGATCTTTGTGCCGATATAATTCCAATCCTTGTTCAAAATCCAGTTTGGTTTTCAACTTCAGTACCCTGACATCCTCATGTTCTGCATCCAGGACCTCATAAACCGCAATCGGCTCATTTCGTCCCTTCACAATCGCCCGGTCTAAAAAGCGCAATTGGTATTCATCGGCATTAGTTGAATCGTCTAGCACTTGCTGAGAAATCAGAAGAGAAACGCCGTAAAACTTTGTTAGCCCTTCCAACCGTGCCGTTAAATTAACATTGTCAGAAAAAGCATCACCCTGCATCCGGTTCTCTTCGCCGACCATGCCCAGCATCATGTGACCCACATGAATACCAATCCCAATCTTAATAGGTTGCTCACCTGCCTGAAGTCGCCCCTGATTAAATTGCTCAACGACTCTAAACATAGCAACGCCCGCCGCCAAAGCATCATTGCCTCCATCTGGAAAAACAGCCATCATACCGTCCCCCAGAAACTTGACAATCAAACCATGATTAGTACGAATTTCTGGACTAACTTTCTGCAAATAAGTATTGACAAAAGCAAAATTTTCCTTGGGAGTCATTTTTTCAGACAGCGTAGTAAAGGAGCGAATATCAGAAAACATCACTGCCATAACTTTGCTGACATGATCCCCTAATTGCACATTAGTAATACTTTTCTTCCGCAGAAAACGCAGATAATCATGAGGAACAAAGCGACCATAAGCTGTCAGCAGCTCTTCCAAATTTTGATTTGCCCTGGTCAATTCCTTCTCTCGTGCTTTGACCGTATTGACCATCTGAGTAAAGACTCGTGCCAGTTGTCCTAGTTCGTCACTGCGTTTAGCAACCTCTGTTAGTGCATCCGGTTGAAAAGCATCTCGTTCCACCTCAGAAGCAGCACTTGTCACCTTACCAACTTGCTCAATATATGCTGCTTGACGTAAAATTTCAGCTTTGAAAAGTCCTTCAGCTTCCTGTCGCTTGAGGAAATTCAAATAGGCATTGGAGTGATAGCGGATGCGAGCGATCAGTTCCATGCGATCTGGCAGTTTCACTAGGTAGTCATTGGCGCCAAGTCCAAAGGCCTTAGCTTTGATAGTAGGGTCTTCTTTACTGGACAGCACAATTAGCGGAATATTACAGGTAAAACTGTCTTTGGATCGTAGAAATCGAACTAACAGCAAGCCATCCATTTGGGGCATAACCAGGTCTTGCAGTATGACAGTTGGCTGGCACTCCTCCGCAATGTCAAAAGCTTGAGTTGGATCGCTACAGTAGTGAAATACGATGTCCGGTTCGGAAGCCAACATTCGACGAATGGCTTCACTAATGATGGGTTGATCGTCAATTAATAAAACTGTTATTTGCTCGTGTATCAAAGTTGTCATAAGTGGTAAAAAGAATAAAGTCAGTATAGAGAGCCAGCTTTTAACTAATCCGTGTTTGACGTTTTATTAGATGTATTTACTTAATTAGCGGTTTAGTATGAGATTTTGGCGGAGGGTAGTGCCGATCGCATCTGGTGATAAAACCTCTACAGCAGCATTCAACTCAACCGCTGCTTTAGGCATTCCATATACCACACAACTGTCCTTATTTTGAGCAATCGTGTGCCAACCTTGAAGCTTCAATACGCTTAATCCCTCCGCCCCATCTCTACCCATTCCTGTTAGCAGAATCGCAGTTCCCTTGCGCGTCCAATGTTGAGCAACACTCTTGAAAAATACGTCAACTGATGGACGATAGGGATAATTAATCGGCTCTTTGGTGTAGCCGAGAGTCAAGTCCGGTTTTAAATACAAATGATCGTTAGTACCTGCCACTAAAATAGTTCCCTTTTCCAATCGATCGCCCGCAACCGCAATTCTTATGGGCAATACTGTTTGTTGTCTCAACCAATCAACCAATCCACTAGAAAACTGATCGTCTATGTGTTGGACGATCGCGATCGCTGCACCAAAACTAGCAGGTAGCTGCGAAAGGATGGTTGCTAATGCTTTCGGGCCACCTGTAGACGATCCAATCGCCACTAACGGGACAGTAGATACAGTAGATGAAAGTCCACTTCGTCGATCCAATTCCAGCGATGAAATGGACTTTTTTGCTTGTATCTTTGTTGAAGAAGGCTGTTTTAGCAGTTTGCGAATTGTGCCAACTTTAGCGAGTAGCGCGTTTGCTGTATTAGCGGTATCTGTGCCACTCAAAACAGGTGTATCAACTGCATCTAAAGCGCCGTATCCCATCGCTTCATAAACTTTTGCAAGATTTTTATCAGCACTGGCTGTAACAATCAGAATACGGCAGGGAGAGTGTTTCATAATCTGACGGGTTGCTTCTACTCCATCCATGACAGGCATCAACAAATCCATTAAGATCATGTCTGGCGTATCTTGAGCGCACTTAGCAACTGCTTCGGCTCCATCCCGTGCAGTCCAAATCACCTGGTAGTCAGAAACTGTCTGCAAAACCCGTCGGAGTGCAGCAGTTGCGATCGCCAAATCATTAACAATTGCAATTCTCATCAGCAAATCCCCCTAAATTAAACGTAAAACACGGATGAGTCAGTCGATTTTAGATTTTAGATTTTAGATTTTAGATTTACCCACAGAAAAATCAGGAAGCTTGAACTTTGGTCTAAATTTTTTATCTTTCCACGGCTTAAGTACGTGGCACGGTATCCGTTTTTGGGCTGGGTCATCAGTCGATTTTAGATTTTAGATTTTAGATTTTAGATTTACCCCACAGATAAATCAGGGATCTTGAACTT
>NZ_JAUBOX010000007.1:0-11299 GCF_036700445.1 Microcoleus sp. T3_B1 | reverse complement strand
CCTCCCACCTTTGTTAATCGTCCGGCGTTGAGGATAGCATCGATCGATCGCACCAGATCCGATACATCAACAATTAGAATCGGCGAGCCATCTCCCATTATAGATGTGGCACTAATATCAGGTACTTTGCCCAAACGCGGATCGAGTGGTCGAACCACTAAATCGCGCTCACCTAAAAACTTGTCCACCACCAAACCATAGGGATTAGATTGATCGCTGATCACCACCACAGACAGCGAACCTGGATTAGAGGATGGTTCAGGTAATTCTAGAACTTGATGGGCAGCGATTAAACCAATATTTTGTTGATTCATCGTAAAGTATTGGCGATTTTCCACCTCCGAAATGTGCGATCGCTCCACAGTAACAATCTGATCGATGCGAGCCAGGGGCACCGCATACGGCTTGCCAGAAACTTCCACCAACAACGTGCGAACCACCGACAGCGTTAGCGGCAGTTGAAAGTGGAAACTCATTCCTTTGCCCGGTTGCGATATAGCACGCACCGTTCCGCCTACTTCCTGTGCCATACTTTTAGCAATATCCAGACCCACACCTCTTCCAGAGATTTCCGTTACCTGTTTAGCGGTGGAGAATCCAGGTAAAAACAGAAACTCCATCAATTCAGCATCCGTAAGCTGGGCTGCCATTTCCGAAGTTGCCAGGTTTTTGTTAATCACCTTTTGGCGCAACTGCTCTGGATTGATACCTCGCCCATCGTCGGAAATGGTAATTGCTAGCATTCCACCTCGATGAAATGCCTCCAGTCGAATCATACCCACCGCCGATTTTCCAACAGCAGTCCGTTCGTCTGGTAGTTCAATTCCGTGATCCGTTGCATTTCGCAAGATATGAGTCAGGGGAGCTTCCAGCTTTTTGAGAATGTCGCGATCGACCGGCGTTGCCTTACCTACAATTTCTAACCTAACTTGCTTATTCAACTTGCGTCCCAAGTCGCGGATCATGCGCGGAAAGCCTTGTACGCCATCCACAAAGGGACGCATATGCGAGGTAATGACTTCCCGGTAGAGGCGATCGGACAGATTAGCAGTCCGTTGGGCATATAGCTCCAGTTCCCCCAAGCGCTCGCCCAGAAAGTCTAGACACTCTTGTTCTTGGTTTCTTGCTGTTTCTAGATACTCCTTTCCTTCTGGCTGATAGGCACCGTGTTCAAGGCTATCCTGCAACTGTTCTAGCGTTCTGGAAATTTCGACCATCCGCCGTTTCAGGGACATCATGGAGTCTGCGTAGGGTTGCAGCCAGTTGGCTTCAATCAGTGACTCACCTGCGAGCCCCATAATTCGATTTAAGTTCTCAGCACTGACTCGCACTACGCGATCTTGAGTAGCCGCGTGTTCTGATTCTGAAGAGGAAGATTTACCCCGCTCTGGACTTTCCTGCACCATCACGTCTGATGGCGATGATTCAGCTTGATCGATCGCGATCGCGGTATATGAAGATGTGGACTGAATGCTAGATTGGTTGGAAATTTCTAGGGATGATTCGGAAACTGTAGAAGCGACTGAAACACGGGACTGAGAAACTATATTTTCCTCTTCTCCATCTCTAACTCTCGCGCGATCGAGTTTGGGTGCAGATTCTGGGGTCAAAATAGCAGCGATCGCCCCTCTTGTTATTTCAAATTCGGCATTATGTTCTGCTAACCAACTGGCTAATTCTACATCGCTTACTTGACCTATACCTTCGAGCAAATCCACACCTTGAAGCAGCACATCGACACAATCGGGATTCAGTACCACTGTCTTGTTCTGTGCTGCCACAAAACAGTCCTCCATCACATGAGCTATATTGACTAACGCATCGAGCCCAACAATGCGAGCAGCCCCCTTAATCGAGTGGGCTGCTCGCATTAATGTTTCCAATGCCTGCGTCGATTGAGAATTGCTTTCCAATGCCAGCAATCCCTCATTCAAGATAGCAACCTGTGCTTCTGCTTCCAGGCGAAATAAGTCCATCATGGAGTCATCGCCAGTCAGCGTCGCTGTTACATCTGGGGGTGCTGTAGGGGTTGTTTTTGTAGTATCCAGTGCCGCTGACACAACTGGGGGTGCTGTAGGCGTTGTTTTTGTAGTATCCGCTGCCACTGTTACATTTGGGGGTACTGTAGGCGTTGTTGTGATAGTTGGGTTGGAGGAAATGGCGATCGCCCTTTCTTCGTGTCCTGCGTTATCAGAAGGGATAAGTTCAGAAGGGACAACTAAAGTTGTCTTCGGTACAGACTCAGAAGATGTTGTCTCCTGACTAAATGAAGACACATCAGTACCCACTTCGTTCGCCTGAACTGAAGGAACAGCCATCATGTTAACTTCAGAGGACAAGACGATCGAAATAGCTTTTTGGGTCGTTGCCAAATCCCAGGAATGCTCCCTCATCCACCGCTCCTGCTCCTCCTCTGTCACTTTGCTCATACCCAAAAGTAAATCACCCGCATGAAGTAAGACATCAATTTGCTCATCACCTAGGGTAACGGTCTTGTTCTGAGCGGTAATCAAACACTCCTTAATGAGTTGTGCCAGATGGGAAATCGCCTCCATCTTTACAATTCGAGCAGTTCCCCATACCGAGTGGGCTGCCTGAATTGCTTGCCCAAGTTCGAGCATAGAGAATGGTTGCGTTTTGAGTATAGGAAGCACTTCCTTGAGGATGGTGACCTGAGTTTCAACTTCCTGACGAAATAGCTCCAACTTCGAGTGATCGCTCATAATCCGCTCCGTGTTCTGCTACAAAATTTTGTGATTGAGGGTGTAGAACAACAATTCAGAATCGAGATAATTGACTTGATTGCCATGCCAATGAATAATTCCCTGGGTGTAAGCCTCAGTGGCTTTAGTAATCACAATAGGGGCATCTCGTAATTCATTTAGGTGGAAGCGGTAAACTCCATGAACTTCATCAACCGGAAAGACCCACTTATCGTTTCCCTGCCCTGCCATTATCATTCGTTTGGCATTGGCGGATGTGACAGTGGAGGAAGTCTCCTTAGCCGATTCTAAATTCAACAAATGACTCAGGGAAGCACAAAGCAACGTTTCCCCGCGAATGTTCACCAGTCCCAAAAATAACTCGTTGCTGCGATGGGGCAGGGGTTGAATGACACAAGGAGGGGTCACTTCTTGCAGAATTCGGACTGGAAGAGCTAATCGCTCATTCCCAAGTCGAAAGATCATGACCGAAATAGCATCCGCTGTGTGGATGACTATTTCATCGCCTTCTACATCCTCGTGGTCTACGGGTGTTTCTGCCAGAATATTGAGCCACTCATCTAAGTAATTCAGTGGTGGTTCGCGTTCTAGCAAACTATCGCCAGCTTCTGCATAAACTGGGCATTCATAGCAATGTATCACAGTTGCTAATTGACCGCATGAGCGATCGCCCATGACCCCAATTTGATTCCAGCAGTCATTCAGGGAGCTTTCTACAGTCAATGGTTCACTCCAAGGGTTAGTCATAACTAATTTGGTTGTTAAGTAAATCCACCTAATTAAACGTAATGTCGGGCTAAATGTCGGGCTAAAAAGTTTGCTGTATAAGCATTCTTCACCTCGATATTCTTCCTCATTCCTTCTATAGCGGTTCTCAAGCGTTGTGATGTATGGGGGCGAGTCCAATGCCTATGCCCCATGCCCGATGCCCCATGCCCCATGCCCGATGCCCCATGCCCCATGCCCCATGCCCCATGCCCGATGCCCCATGCCCCATGCCCGATGCCCCATGCCCCATGCCCCATGCCCCATGCCCCATGCCCCATGCCCAATGAGTACCTCATGTTACTGAGAAAGGCTATAGTTAACCATCTTTACCGATAAGTCTTAGACCGGGATATCTCTTTCCGTAATCCTTGGGCTGCATCATCCAGTTGTTCCAAGGCACTATTCGTTTCACGTAAAGCATCCACTGTTTGATGAGAAGCTTGACCGAGTTGCTCCATTGCCTCGCTAATTTGCTGCGCCCCCTCCGATTGGTCTTCAATGCTTTGACTGACTTGTTCAAATCGAGGTGGCAAACTCTGTACTTGAGTGATGACTTTCGCAACTTGGTCGCTAATCTTGCTGACTCGATCTACACTATTGTTCACCGAGTTGTTGAATTTATCCATTTCCATCACACCAACCGTAACCGCCGATTGCATATCTTTTACGATTTGCTCAATTTCGAGCGTAGCGACTGCCGTCTGATTGGCAAGTCGTCGAATTTCTCGCGCAACAACCGCAAAACCCGCACCATATTCTCCCGCTTTTTCTGCTTCGATAGCTGCATTCAGTGACAGGAGGCTGGTTTGGTCTGAGACCTTTGTGATTGTGGTCACAACATTGCTGATGTTTCCGGCTTTTTTATTCATCACTCCTAGTTTGGAGGAGATAGAAGTCGTTGCCTCCGCCAGTTGCCTCATGACATTTTCCATCTCGGCGAGTTCATCCTGACTGTCGTTTGCAGAGATGGCGGTTGTTTGAGCCATCCCAGCAACTTGTTCCATTGTCTTTACCAAAGTTCTGGAGGTTGCAGCAATTTCCTGTGCAGTGGCGGTGACTTCATTGGTGGAAGCAAGTTGTTCAGCAACAGTGGCCTCTAATTCTTTACCAGATGCTGCAATTTGAGTTGCAGAGGTTGTAATTTGCACCACTGACTGTTGCAAGCTCTGAATCAGCGCATTACTGAGAAATCGTCCTAAAAGAATTGCAACCCCAGGGCCGAGCAGCATAGCAACAATTGTCCAAAACTGTGATTGGCTAATAGCTTGAGTGGCATTTTTTTCGGCTAGAGTAGCAGTGTCTTCATTAATTCTCAGTGCTTCTAGAATCGCTGCTGTTGCAGTATCAAAGGAGGCACGATTGGTCTTGGCACGATTGCGTAGCTGCTCGAAAACACCAAGGGCTTTTCGAGTATTGGCTATTTCTAGAGGATTAATTGGTCTCTGACCAATTAACTCCACCTCTCTGGCATAGGGATGCAGAATTCCTAAACTTTCAAATTGCTGGTTTAGTTTGAGAAAATCTTCATGATCGTTTTTCCATCTATCCCAGTTACTCTGAAGGTTTTTATAGTTTCTATTCTCTTCTTCCGTTCGAGGAGTGGCTTCATACTGCTTAAACCCTTCCTCGATTTGATTCCAAGCTTTTTTGATTCGCTCTAACTCAGCTTGTCGTTCCTGGGCGGTTAGTCCAGCAATCAATAAAGCTCGTTCTGACGATTCAATCTGGGTTTGGCCTTCGTTGACTTTCCACAATCCAACCAGGCTCGGCAAACTATTATTGCTTAATGTATCGATGTTACCACTTAAGCGCAACGTAGAGATTAAGCCCACTAGCCCTACGATAAGAACCAATGCTCCCATGAAATTGAAAGCGGTCTTAATGCGACCTTGTAAAGATTGATCTTTGAACACGTTATTCACCATAAATACTGCCTCATTGTTATCCGCATAATTGGGTATTTTGCTGTATCTTCTGAACTCGCTGCTTAATAATTTCTGCACCCACAATATCGCCCCGATGTTCTTTCAAAAGAGATAGATGTATCAGGGCTTCGTAGCAGTTAGGATTAAGGTAAAGTGCTTTCTGAAAATATCGCTCAGCTTGAGCATTTTCAGTTTTTGCTTGATACAATGTACCCAGTAAAGTATAGGCTTCAACATTAGTAGAGTTGCCAGCCAAATATTCTTGGCAATGATTAATTGCCTTTTCTACTTGCCCGACATCCGCTAATTGTCTAGCCAGTTCCAGCCCCGAATGAGTTTTTGTGCTGCTGACTTTATCTGTTGATTGGATTGCTTTAGAAGGCAATTGAGAAGTAGACTGACGGGTAACGATCGCGGTAGATGAGGTATTGCCTGCTAGAGTTCGGGGCTGTTCTATCTGGGTTATGTGACTTTTGTTCAACGGTAAGCTTTGCTTTAATTCAGTAGATGCTGAAGTCTCTCTCAATGGCGACTGCAATTGAATGATATCAGATTTCCGGTACGCAAATGTAAAGGATTGTCGAATTGAAATAAAGGGATGGCTGGGAACTTTTCCGGTTTCAGCCGATCCGACGCAAAGTAATCCGTTTGGAAGTAACAAACGATCTAGGGTATTGAAGACTTGAGTACAGGCAGTGGGTTCCAAATAAATTAATAGATTGCGACAGAAGATAATGTTATACTTGGTTTCGGCATCAGAAAACACATCTAAAAGGTTGCCCTGGCGAAACTTAACGGTATTCCGAACGGGTGCAATGACTTCATAGCCGGCTACTGTTTGTTGAAAATAACGATCGCGCTCAATCCAGTCTTCGCCCCGAAATGAGTTTTTCCCATAAATGCCTCGCTGCGCTTTGGCGATCGCCTGTTTGCTAATATCGATCGCATCAATGCTGAACCGATTTACAGACAAGCCAGCCTCCAGTAGCGCGATCGCCATTGAATAAGGTTCTTCGCCACTGGAGCATGGTACGCTTAACAGACGCAGTTTGGTCGAACCTGATTTGTTTAACCATTCAGAGCGGACGTAGTTGATCAGGAAATCAAAGGGTTTGCGATCGCGAAAAAACCAGGTTTCTGGAACTACAATTTTTTCAATGAGTTCTTCTAATTCTTGGCGTGAGGTTTGTAAAACTTTGAAATAGGTATCAAAATCGGGTAAACCACAAGCTGTTTGACGAGTTTGGACGGCTTTGGCAATTTTGTGAGAGCCGATGATATTAGCGGCAATTCCAATTTTTTGACTTAACAAGGTTTCAATTTTTGCTAGGCTCATCAGTATTGGGCGCTCCTGCTGCTAAATAAAGGTGTCGTGCATCAGTGAATAGTTGCTCCAGATGAATCCGCTGAATCATGCCGTTTTGATCGAGAATCATTCCGCCTAAGTAAGGTGCTACGTTCATGCGAGCATCGGAATTTACTAATTCAGTTTCTGGCTTATCCAATGTCTTGATTACCCGTTCCGCCATCAATCCCAGGTATTGCAGCCTATTATCATTAGTGGAAGAGCTGACCATAATAATCCGCGTACTCAATTTAAAGCCGCTTGGTTTTCCCTGAATCAGATGGCAAAGGTCAATAACAGGTGCGATTTTACCTCGGTAGTTAAATAATCCTGCGACATACTCCGGTACATGATTCATCTTCCTGAGAGGAACTCTAGGTATTACTTCTACCACGCGAGAACTCTCGATGGCATAGGAATCTTTTCCAATATAGAAGAGTAACATTAACATGGTAAGACCTCTTGCTTCCTCAAATAGTAGGTAAAAATACAGAAGTTTTGAAGTTAAAAATTACACATAAAACTGTTTAAAGTCGGCTAAGTTTTTGACTGTAGTCGGGAGCATATCACTTGTGCAGCCCAGCTAGAAATTGGAGTTTGGAGACACGAGACAGGAGGCAAGAGTCAGAAAGAAGGAGCCCGAAGAACTGTTTTTACAAATATGAGATGCTCCTTGTAGTAACCAATATAGTCAATATTAATTGTTACACTCATTCCCTAGGAATGTCAAGGATATTCTGGACATTTTGACCACAAATAATGGTGAGCTCGTTCTCAACACCTGTCTTTTCAATTATACTACTTATGTAATGCTCCAACTTGAAGAATGTAATCAATGCTTCAAGTGGTGTATCTTCGGCGGTAGGAGTCCTTGAATCAATCTCTTGAATCGTTGTCGGATTTAAATATTGAAAGACCTGATAAGTCAGAACTTCAATTGCATCTGCTGGCAAATGTTCAATCTCACGGGCATATCGAGTCAGCCGTGACTTGGCAAAGCTGATTTGGAAGCGAGCACGCCTCAGAAGGCGCTGCCGGATATTCTCATAAAGTTCTGGATTTTCCGAAGCCAAAGTTTTATGATTTAATAAGATGGGAATGACATCGGGATTTTCTTCTAAGAACAAAAGACTACCTTCTCGCTCATAGGCGGCTACTCCTTCCATTCCCAATGCTCCAATATCTGCTAAGGCAATAATTATCGCTAGAGGTGATAGAGGTTTGCTGGAGTCATAAAGAGCAGGTTGATAAATCGCTTGCTCGGATGGTTCGTATATGCAAATGGTGGCTTCGATGGCGTCTTGAATAATCAATAAGTCTGCATCCGAGAACCGTGCAAGACTATTCAGATTTTGTTCGCATTGCTGTTGATTTAGGATGTTAATGTATTCAAACAACTTTTCAATTGTTGCTGCCTCACTTACACCCATCTCGCGTCGTCTGGACTTGTGAGGTTGGGTTTCAGGAACAAAAAGTTGCAGCATATCATGGGCAGTTGCACAAATATCTAGTAGAAGTTGCATTCGTGCCATATAATCTGGCGCAGCATTGTCCTTTAGGGATGTTTCCCAATGAGGACGGATTGCTTGAAAAATAATGTTCGCTCGGTGCTGTACGTTATTAATATGCTCGCGGGTGTGATAGTAAAGCTGCTTTTGAGCAATTTCTCGATCGAACTCCTCAAGAGCTAAGTTTGTGAGTTTAGCAATCGCCGACGCAAAGGTAATGGGAGTCCGTTCTAAGTTTTCTTCAGAGTGGTGTGGTGATTTAAAATTTTGAGAATTTAACGAACTCATGTCAGGTCAACTCCAAAACTAAGTTGGCAAAAATAAATTTATTAACAGCTATCATCTATTGAATTCCGGTCCACTCGCGTAAGAACGGTAGCAAAAAGGTAATCGGCGCTTGTTCTTCCACCTTTACCCGCAACGCTGTTGTAGTTCCCGGTGTCAACTTCATATCTGGTCCCTTCGACGATGACCACTGGTAGCCGCTGACATTACTGGGTTCTGATATTAACTCTGCAATCACCTCCACCTTGGCGGTTTTTTCGGTAAGCCTATCTGCCAGTTCAGCATTACCTAATTTTGAAGCTGCTCTGGTCGATGTAACAGGATAGGCAGACACGGATTTCACCATTGCGACAATACCTCCAAATCGCTCCCGCTTGACCGTATCCGGTGTAATTTGAATTTTCATTCCGGGCTTGATCCGCTTACCATTTTTCACATCAAAGTAGGCGATGCTAGTCAGATGAACTTTTCCTTGCTCTTGAGTTTGCAGAGCACCGAAGCGCATACCCGGACTGACAACTTGTCCAACTACAATACTGACTTCTAGAATGCAACCTTCTTGGGGACTTTGAATTAAGCTCCGCTCCTTAATTTGCTGTTCTAGTTGGGCAACAGCGCGAGAGCTCTCCGCAATTTCGTTTTCTCGATCGTTAGATGCTTTTAAATTGTCTTGTTCTAAGCGTTTGCTGCGGGTGTTTAACTCTTGTAGCTGAGATTGAATTTCTGAGATTTGACTGCGATTTTCTCTAAAAGAATTTTCAACTATAATCTCCTGGCTATTAAGTTGCTGCAATTGAGCTTGAATGTCAGAAATTTGGTTGAGATTCTCTCGAAAAGATTTATCAATCCCTACTTCTTTACTGCTTAATTCTTTTAACTGAGTTTGAATACTAGAAATTTGAGTACGGTTTTCTCGATAATCATTTTCCGCCTCCAAAACTGTATCCTGTGATATCGCGCCTTCAGTTAGAAGAGCCTTTCGACCGTCTAACCTCTTTTTGAGCACTGGATTTATCTTAGAAACATCCTGAAGACTTTCCTCAAGGGAAAGACGCTGCTGTTTAATAGCACTTAACTCTCGTTCTTTAGAAACAGACGCTAATGCCTGCGTATTCTGAAACCTTTGTTGCAGAGTTTGGCGTTGCTGCCCAATAGTAGCTAAAGCTCGCTCCTTGAGAACCCCAGACATGGCTTGAACATCTTGCAACCGTTGGGTCAGATTTGCTCTCATTGCTGCAATCTCTTCTTGCTCCAGTTGGGTACGCTGCTTTTGGAGTGAATTAGTTTTGATATTTTGTACAATTAATTGCTGGCGTTTAGCTTGTTGTAGTTTCAGTTGTTCCTGTAACTCGGTGGGTTTAATCGTCGCTATAATTTCTCCTTTTTTGACGCATTGATTATCTTTAATGAGTAAAGATTCTAACTGTCCGGCAATCGGTGATTGTAATTCTACAACTCGTTGCGGTGAAATCAATACTCCTTGTCCTGTCACAGTGATAGGAATTCTACCAACCACGCTCCAAACTAGCGCCATCACCATAAATCCCCCCACAGCTATAGCTGGGATAAAGTCTTTGGTTTTGACCACTTGCATGAGTTGGTCAAGGCGTTCTGGGGAAGCAACAGATTCTAGAGATTGCTGTTGCTCTGGGGTATCATTTATATCTGAAGCAGTCATAACAATTAATTCCTTTGTAGCCGATTCATCATCCACTTAAACCGAGTACCTGCCAGGAGGGTTGGTTCTAGCACGTCGAGAGGAATTTCATCTTCATACTCAATGTCCTCGGCTAGTTGTTGGTCTTGGCTGTAAGCTTTTTGACCAAAACCACGTTGTATTAAGCCTTCACGCAACCGATCGATTAACACCAGAGAAATGGCGCGATAAAAGCGAGTTGCAAATCCGCGATCGCGTTGTATTTTCTCTCTTAGCATCTGTTGCGGTACGGCTAATACCACTGAATTCTCCGCACATTTAATACTTGCAGAGGCGTTCCCTGCTTCTACAAAAGACATCTCACCGACAATTTCTCCACTCGCCCGTCGTGCCAATTCTTTTTCCACTGGTTTTCCCTCTACCATCATGGAAAATATTACTGCCAAATTGCCTTGTAACAAAAAGTACAAGGCTTCTACGGGCTGATCTTGTTGAATTAACGAGGTTCCAGCGGGCGCATTTTGTTTTTTGCCACGAGTTACCATCCAGTCGATATCATTGTCATTCAGGATGGCAAAGAGAAATAGGACTTTTCGCAATGCTTGTCCTGGGACGATTTTGTTCTGCGCTAGTAATTTAGAGACACTTCGTAGGCGGGAGGATAAGATGGCAGTCAGTTCTTGGTAAAGTCTAGCCCCAAAATCTGGATCTCGCTCCATCTTTATTTGTAACTGCCGTTTAGATAAAGCTAATACCAGAGAGGGTTCTACGGTTTTGACAGTGGCGGAGGGGAGGCGATCGTCTATGAAGGACATCTCGCCAACTACTTCACCTTTACTGCAACGAGCAATTTCTTGATCGTCTTCGGAATTGTTCTGCGAAATTAAGACTGCTACAGTACCGTCGAGGATGAAGTAAATTGAGTCTGAGTGCTGACCTTCTTGAATCAGCACTGTATCAACCGGCATTTCTTTGTGAGTACCAGTTTGAGCCATCCACTCTATATCGGGTGGTTCGAGAACTTTTAAGTTGTTGAGTTGGGTAAGTACAGGTGGCATGGTTGAAACTAATGAGAGGGCGGTTTTGTT